>JALYVC010000398.1 GCA_030853445.1 Actinomycetota bacterium
CACCGGGGCCGTCGTACGTTGTTCAGAGAGGTCAGGTCGCGTCGTCGGCCTTGTGCTCGGCGGCGTCAGCGGCGTCGCCCGCTGCGTCCTTGGCGTCGCCGACCGCGTCGCCCGCGTCGTCCTTGGCGTCGTCGAGCTTGTCGGTGGCGCCGCCCGTGGCGTCGCTGGCCGCGTCCTTGGCGTCGCTGGCCTTGTCCTTGGCGGCGTCGGCGACGTCGGTCGCCTTCGCCTTGAGGTCGGACACCGAGCCGTTGCTGCTGCTGGACGCGGCCGGGCGCGACGGGGTGGAGATCGGCGTCGCCCAGGGGTCGTCCTTGGGCTTGCGGTTCATCAGGTAGGCAGCGGCGCCACCGATGGCGGCCAGCACGGCGACCACGAGGGCGACCTTGCGCTTGCGCCCGACGGTCTTGGCGACCTTGTCGCCCTTGAGCACGGCCAGCGCACCGGGGGCCCGGCCCCCGGCCTCGGCGGCGCTCTCGTAGGCGTCGTGCCCCTTCTCGATCACCGTCTCGGCCCGGTCGCGGGCCGTCTCCGACGCGGCGACCACGGCGGCGACGGCGGCTGACAGCCTGGGCAGCAGGTCGTCGACGATGTGGTCACGGGTCGCGTCGACCCGCGGGCCCACGGAGTCGACGGCGTCCTGCACGCGAGGACCGACGGCCTCCACGGCAGTGTCGACGTAGGGCTGGGCCCTCTGGCGGGCCTTCTTGGCGTAGGGCTCGGCGGCGTCACGCGCGTGCTCCAGCCGGGGCTGCGCCCACTCGGCGGCGGCAACGGCGCGCTCGCGGGCCACCGGCCCGTAGGTCTTGGCGGTGTCGGCGACGACGCCGGCGGCCTCGACCGCGCGGTCGCGTGCCACGGGCGCGTAGGTCCTCGCGGCGAGGGCCGCGTCTGACCCCTTCTGGGCGGCCGGACCCACCTTGTCGCGCAGGGCGGCAAGGCGGTCAGCGGCGGTGGGCTCGTTCTTCATACGGAACACATGTCCTCCTAGGCAGTCGACCGTCGAGGGTCTCCTACCCATCCTGCACGTTTTCTCCCCACGATCACACTTCGGGGCCCCGGCTGCCCCGTGGCGTCGACCACGCCCGACCTCCACCCGCCCCCGCGCTGCGTGGGAGGATGGTGGGCATGAAGGCAACGCTGCACACCAACCACGGCGACATCAACGTCGTCCTCTTCCCCAACGAGGCGCCCACCACGGTCGCCACCTTCGTGGGTCTCGCCACGGGCGAGAAGGAGTACAAGGACGACGCCGGTCGCACGAACCCGACCCCGTTCTTCGACGGCCTCATCTTCCACCGCATCATCGACGGCTTCATGATCCAGGGCGGCGACCCGCTCGGTAAGGGCATGGGCGGCCCGGGCTTCACCTTCGACGACGAGCCCCACCCCGACAAGACCTTCACCAAGCCCTACCTGCTCGCCATGGCCAACGCCGGCAAGCGCGGCGGCAAGGGCACCAACGGCTCGCAGTTCTTCATCACCACGTCGACGCCGACCTACCTCCAGGGCAAGCACACGATCTTCGGTGAGGTGGCCGACGGCCCCAGCCGCGAGGTCGTCGACAAGATCGGCAAGGTCGCCACCGACCGCAGCGACAAGCCGCTCGACGACGTCGTCATCGAGCGCGTCACCGTCGAGCAGGACTGACCCGCACCCGACCCAGCACGACCCGGCCCGTATGCCGTGGTGCCCCCTCCTGCGGGAGACGGCGCCACGGCATACGCGCACCCGAGGGCACGCCAGCTCGACCCTGGACGTTGCCTGAGCAGGACCTCCACCACCTGAGCCGCCCCGACCGGAGAAGCCGCACCGATGACCCAGCCCCCGTCGCCCGACCAGACGATGATGCCGACCTCGGTGTGCCCGCGGCACCCCGACCGCGAGGCCTACGTGCGGTGCCAGCGGTGCGGTCGACCGGCCTGCCCCGAGTGCCAGCGGCCGGCCGCGGTGGGCATCCAGTGCGTCGACTGCGTGCGTGAGTCAGCGCGTAGCGCCCCGACGGCCGCCACCGTCTTCGGTGGTCGGACGGGCGGCGACCCGGCCCTGGTGACCAAGGTGATCATCGGGATCTGCGTCGTGGTCTTCGTCGCGCAGCTGGCCCGTCCCGCGCTCACCCAGGACCTGTCCTTCGCGCCGGTCGTCGGGTGGAGCGAGCCGTGGCGCTTCCTCACCTCGGCCTTCCTGCACAGCCCGGGCAACCTGCTGCACATCGGCTTCAACATGCTGGTCCTGTGGCAGATCGGGCCCTACCTCGAGAGCCTGGTGGGTCGCGCGCGCTTCGTCGCGCTCTACCTCGTCAGTGCCTTCGGTGGCTCGGTGGGCTACCTGCTGCTGGCGGCTGCCCCGACGAGCGCCTCGACCCAGGTCTTCTTCGCCGACAACCCCAGCTGGGCGACCGGCGTGGTGGGTGCGTCGGGCGCGGTCTTCGGCCTCTTCGGCGTCCTCCTGCTGCTCAACCGCCACCTCGGGCGCTCGACCGCGGGCATCGGCTTCACCATCATCGCCAACGGGGTGCTCGGCTTCGTCGTGCCGGGCATCGCCTGGCAGGCCCACCTCGGCGGGTTCCTCACCGGCGCCGCGTGCGCCGGGCTCTTCACCCTGCTCAAGTCGCCATCGCGCCGGCGGCTGCAGTGGCCGGCCCTCGCGGGGGTGGTCGTCGTCCTGGCTGCCCTGGCGGTCGTCAAGTACTCCACGGTGCCCGTGTTCTTCCGCTGACGAGCGACTTCTTGGGTCATAAAGGGACAGAACCTGACATCGTCCGTTCGGCCGACCGGGTGGGGCCGAACGTCTTACACGGATGTCATTCTCCCCAGGGTGTGGACATCCCTGTGGAGAACCGTCTGTGGAGAACGAGAGGTCTGAAGGTCAGCGCCAGCGCATGGCCATGCCGAAGCCACCGATGAGCAACCCGAAGCCGGCCACGAGGTTCCAGTAGTTGAACTTCGCCACCGGGTAGGCACCCTGACTGATGTAGAAGGTGACGATCCACGCGAGGCCGAGCAGGAGCAGGGTCACCATCACCGGCACCCACCACTCGGGGTTGGGGGCCGCGGCCTTGGGGATCCGGTGCTGGGCAGGGGACGACGGCTTGGGGCGGCCTTTTGACTCGGGCACGGGACGTGCTCCTCGCGGTCTCATCGGTGGTGCGGGGCGGGGTGGGCTGTGGGGGTTAGCGTAGTTCCTGCACGCAGTACGGGAGCACGAGGCGCCGGCCCGGCGCCCCCCGACCGGTGAGGAGGCGGTATGGAGCCATCCGATCCCACCCGCGGTCGTGCCTGCGAAGCCGCTCCCGCGCCCACTCCCACTCCCGCGCCCACTCCCACTCCCGCCCCCGCGCCCGAACCCGCCGGCCAGCCGCGACGCCGGACGGGCTGGTCGCTCGTCGTGCCCCTCGTGGCCCTCGTCGCCGGCCTGCTCTTCGCCACGAGCTTCCAGACCGCGCAGGGCACCGACCTGCGTTCGGGGGGGCGCAACCTTCCCGACCTGGTGCGCTCAGGTAACCGGCAGGTCGAGGTCAAGGAGGCCAGTCTGGCCCGGCTGCAGGACCAGGTCGACCAGCTCACCCGGGCCGCCGCCCCCGGGTCGAGCGTCGTGCGGCGGCTGACCGACCAGGCGGACGCCGCCGCGGCGTACGCCGGCACCACGTCGGTCCACGGACCTGCCCTCACGGTCAGCCTCGACGACGCGCACCGCAGCGCCGACTCGCTGCCCAAGCCCTACGGACCGGACGACATCGTCGTGCACCAGCAGGACGTGCAGGGGGTGGTCAACGCCCTGTGGCGAGGCGGCGCGGAGGCCATGACCATCCAGGGGCAGCGGGTCGTGGCGACCTCGGCGGTGCGGTGCGTCGGGAACACCCTCATCCTTCAGGGCCGGGTCTACTCCCCTCCCTACGTCGTGTCGGCCATCGGGCCGCAGAGCGGGATGCGGGCGGCGCTCGACGACGACCCCCAGGTCTCCATCCTGCGCGAGTGGGTGGCCGCGGTCGGTCTTGGCTACGTCGTGACCGACCAGCCGGACACGAGGTTCCCGGCCTACACCGGGCTCGTGCAGCAGCAGAGCGCCACCGCGACCACCGCCTCACCGTGAGGGCGCGGTGAGGGCGCCGTGAGGGCCCGGGCGACGGGGCGAGCGCAGCATGCTGGCCCTGCTCCTGCTCGCCCGCAGGGTCGCCGTACGCTCAGGGTCTTCCGGGCCGTGACCCTGCACCCGCCCGACGAGGACGTCACCGTCACGCCGCCCAGCCCCACCAGCCCGAGTGCCGTCACCCCGCCGACCGGAGCGAGCCCATGAGCACCCCGACCCGCATCCTCGTCGTCGACAACTACGACAGCTTCGTCTTCACCATCGTCGGCTACCTGCAGCAGCTCGGGGCCGAGTGCGACGTCGTGCGCAACGACGCCTGCTCCCCGGCTGACGGCGCCGACTACGACGGCGTGCTGATCTCCCCCGGCCCTGGCACCCCCGAGGAGGCCGGCGTCTCGATGGCCATGATCGAGGCCTGCGCCGAGCGGACCCAGCCGATGCTGGGCGTCTGCCTCGGCCACCAGGCCCTCGGGGTGGTGATGGGCGCCACGGTCGGCCGGGCTCCCGAGCTGCTGCACGGCAAGACCTCCCAGGTGCACCACGACGGCTCCGGCGTCATGCAGGGCCTGGCGACGCCCTTCGCCGCGACCCGTTACCACTCGTTGACCATCGACCCGCCGACCCTGCCCGGCACGCTCCTGGCCAACGGACACACCGACTCCGGTCTGATCATGGCCGTGCGGCACGAGAGCCTGCCCCTGCACGGGGTGCAGTTCCACCCCGAGAGCGTGCTCACGGTGGGCGGGCACCGCCTGCTCGCCAGCTGGCTGGCGATGTGCGGGTCGCACGACGCGGTACGACGATCCGTCGGGCTCAGCCCGCTGGTCCACGACGCCGAGGCGGTCGCACGGCTCGTCGCCGGCTGAGCGAGCTCCGCCGGGGAGGACCACGCGCTGCGACCGGCTCAGGGCTTTGGGGTCGTCGTGCCGCTCGTGGTGACCCCGGTCGTCGGCGTCACCGGAGGCGTCGTCGGTCGGGTCGTCGGTGGGGTCGAGGGTGGCGTCGTCGGTGGCGGCGAGGGTGGCGAGGGGGTCACGGTGACGGTGGTCGTCGAGGGCGTTGGGGTCCGCCGCTTGGCGATGGTGAGCGTGATCGTGGTGCCGGTGTCGACGAGCGACCCGGTCGAGGGTGTCTGGGAGAGCACCGTGCCGTCCAGCTGGTCGCTCTCGGCCTGGATGACTGCCGTCTTGAGGGTGAGCTGCGTCAAGGTGGCGTCAGCCACCGAGTAGTGCTTGCCCGTGAGGTCGGGGACGGCGACCTTGCCCGTCGCGATGTCGAGGGTGATGCCCTGCGTGCGGCTGACCACGGTGCCCACCGACGGCTCGGTCGCGACGACCTGGCCCTTCTTCTGGTCGGGCAGGTCGACCGGGCGGATGGTCGTCACCCGCAGACCCGCCGCCTGCAGTGCGGCCGTCGCCTCGTCCTGGGTCTTGCCGCTCACATCGGGCACGCTGGCCTGTCCCGGCCCGGTGGAGACGTCGAGGCGCACCGGTGACCCGACCTCGACCCTGGTGCCGGCGGCGGGGCTGGAGTCGATGACCTGGCCCGAGGCCACGGTGGCGTCGGTGACGGTGTTGACCTCGGGCGTCAGGCTCCGCGCGACGAGCAGCGCCTGGGCCGTGACCAGGCTCTGGCCCGCGACGGTTGGCACGACGACCTGCTCGGGGGTCGAGCTCTGCTGGACCAGGGCCCGCCCCGCGAGGAGCGCGAGCAGGAGGGCGACGACCCCGACGACCGTGAGCACCACCGCGACCCCACCCCGGCGCCGCCTCGGCCC
>JALYVC010000400.1 GCA_030853445.1 Actinomycetota bacterium
CACCGGGGCCGCCGGGGCCGCGGTCTTCTTCGCGGCCCGCTTGCGCGGCGCTGCCGCCTTCTTGGCCGCCACCTTGCGGGTGCGCTTGGCGGGCGCCGGCGCCGTGCTCACCTCCCCCTGCTCGAGCGTGGGGTCCGCCGAGAGCGGCTCCCCCTCGGTCGTGCTGGCGAGCGTGTCGGGAGTGTTGTCGTGCTCGGAAGCCATGCGGCGTCCCTCTCAGGCACGCACGCGACGATCCACACCGGGGCCCGGGGGCCCATCCCTCTCGTGTGTGCCGGTTCTCGTGCTCGTCACCCGCGGTCGCGGGTGACGGAAGTCGTCATCCTGCAGCCGGTCCGGTTCGCGGAGTGCGCGGCCCCGGGATCAGCTGTCGCCGACCTTCTCGTCGGCGGCCAGAGGATCAGCCACCCTCGCGGATGCGTCCAGCGGGCCCTGGGCCAGACGAGTCAACAAGGGTGGTCTCGGAGGCTCCAGGGTCGCGACTGCACGCAGCGCGGTCAGAATGTCGTCGGGCCGGACAGCAGGTGTGGTGTGCCGCACGACCAACCGCAGTATCGCACAGTCGGCGCCGACCTTTGGGATGGCGTCCGGCACCGTGTCGCTCAGGACGCGCAGGTCGTCGCTGTCGGCCACCGTCAGCGACACGACCGCCTCCCGCACGTCGAAGGTGCGCAGACCGGTCTTGAAGGTGCGCGAGACCTCGACGCGCTCGTGGGCCAGGAACGTGGCCGCGACCTCGCCGAGCTGCTCGGCAGGCACGCCGGTGAAGGCGATCACCCAGTCGCTGGCCTGGAGCCGGTCGGCCAGGGCCCCGGGCGCCGCCTCGACGACCTCGAGCAGGTCGAGCCCGGTCGGCAGGGCCTCGTCGAGGGCGACCCGCACTGCCTCCGGGTCGACTCGCGAGGTCACCGAGATCTCGACGTACTCGGCCTCGCTGGCGGTGCCGGTGGGGGCCGCGTTGGCGTAGGAGATCTTCGGGTGCGGGTGGAACCCCGCGCTGAAGGCCATGGGCACACCGGCGCGGCGCAGGGCCCGCTCGAGCGCCCGCTGGAAGTCGCGCGTCGAGGAGAACCGCAGCCGCCCCCGCTTCGCGTAGCGGATGCGCAGCTTCTGGACGGCCGGATCGGGAGCCGGACCCTCGGGGACGCGCTGACGAGCCATGGTGGGCAGGGTACGGGAGGGTACGGGAGGGCCGTCCCACCCGGTGGCCCCGCCGCCCCGGGCCGAAGCAGCCGGCCTGCCCCGGCGTCCTGCATTCGGGCCCGCGGGACACAACCCCCTTGGTAACGTCAGCTCTCGCCCCACCACGACTAGGGAGAACGCCGTGCCCCGCTCACGATGGACGCTCGGCGCGGCAGCTGTCGCGCTCGGCACCGCGCTGCTCGCCTCATCAGGCGGCCTCGCGACCGCCGCGACCTCGCCCACGGCGAGCGGGGCGCGACCGGCGGCGATCACCCCAGGCACCCCTTGTGGCGCCCTGGCGGGTGCGACCCCCGTGGTGCACCACGTCGTCTGGGTGGTGTTCGAGAACAAGAGCCTGTCGATGTTCGCCAGCAGCCCGGCGGTCAGTGCGCCCTACCTCTCCCACCTGGCGGCTGCCTGCGGGTCGGCGACGCAGTACACCGCGAGGCCCTACTACGGCGCCAAGCTCGCCATGACCAGCGGCTCCGACTGGGGCAGCCCCGGTGACGTCAAGAAGGTGCCCGGCCCCGACCTGTTCAGCCAGCTGGCCGGCGACTGGCGGGTCTACATGGGTGACATGCCCTCGGCCTGCTCCTTCGTCAACACCAAGACCTACTTCGCTCGCCACAACCCGGCCATCTGGTATGCCGACGTGGCCGCCGACTGCGCGACCCGCGACCTACCGCTGCCGGGCACCCCCGCAGAGCTCGACCTCTCGGCGTCCTTCACCTGGGTCGAGGCCAACGTGCCGGAGTCGATGCACGGGTGCAGGACCCTGTGCCCCACCACCCAGCAGCAGCGGCTGCTGCTGGGAGACACGTGGGCGTCGACGTGGGTGGACGGCATCCTGTCGTCCCCGCAGTACCTGTCCGGCGACACCGTCGTCATCGTCTCGTGGGACCAGGCGACCTTGAGCCAGTCGCTGGCGCCCTTCGTCGTGGTGTCACCGTGGACCACACCCGGCACCGTGTCGTCGCTCGCGCACAGCCACTACAGCCTGCTGCGAGGCACCCAGGATCTGCTCGGGCTTCCCCCGCTCCTGGGCTCGGCGACGGTGACCACCTCGGTCGCCGCCGACTTCGGTCTCGCCGGCTGACCGACCTCAGATGTTGGCGACCTCGTCGGTCACCCCGCGCACGGGGAGGTCGTCGAAGACGGCGGGAGGCTCGCTCCATACGGCCGGGAGGGTGCCCTCGTGCGCCTGCCGGCAGGCCGCGAGCACGCGCTGCGGCGTCAGCGGCATGTCGAGGTGCCTCACCCCCAGGTGACTGAGCGCGTCGATGACCGCGTTGTGCACCGCCGGGGTCGAACCGACCGTGGCGGACTCGCCGATCCCTTTGGCGCCCAACGGGTTCAGCGGGGTGGGGGTCTCGGTGTTGGCGGTCACGAAGCTCGGGAGCTCGGTCGCGGCCGGGATGGCGTAGTCGGCGAAGGTCGCGGTGACGGGCTGCCCCGACTCGTCGTAGCAGAACTCCTCCCACAGGGCCTGGGAGATGCCCTGCGCGATGCCGCCGTGCTGCTGTCCCGCGACGAGCAGGGGGTTGAGCACCCGCCCGCAGTCGTCGACCGCGACGTGCGACACGGGCGTGACCAGGCCGGTCTCGGTGTCGACCTCGACGACGCTGACGTGGGCGCCGAAGGGGAAGGTCGCGCCCTGGGCCACGAAGTCGTGGTCGGAACGCAGCGGGCTCCCCTCGTCGGCACAGCGGCGGGCGATGTCGGCCCACCCCAGGCTCGGCTCGAGCACCCCACCCACCCGGAAGCGGCCGTCAGCGAGCTCCACGTCGGCAGTGGCCGCCTCGAGGAGCGCTGCGGCCACCTCGATGGCGCGGGCCACGACGTCGTCGGCCGCCGCGGCGACCGCACTGCCACCCAGCTGCAAGGAGCGGGAGCCGCCCGTGCCCGAGCCCCGGGGCACGAGCGCGGTGTCGGACTGCTCGAACCGCACCTGGGTGAGCGGGACCCCGAGCCGGTCGGCGACCAGGGTCGAGAAGGCGGTGGCGTGGCCCTGCCCGTGGCTGGAGGTGCCGGCGCGCACGGTGACGGCGCCGTCCTGGTCGACCTCGACGACTCCCAGCTCGCCGGGGCCGCCACCGGTGATCTCGGCGTAGACCGACAGCCCGATGCCGAGCTGGCGCACGTCACCCCGCTCCCGGCGCACGCCCTGCTCCACGCGCAGCGCGTCGTAGTCGGAGAGCCGCAGCGCCTCGCGGAGCGGGAGGTCGTAGTCGCCGCTGTCGTAGGTCATGCCCGCCAGCGTCCGGTAGGGGAAGGCGTCGGGGGCGACGAAGTTGCGCCGGCGGATCTCGACGGGGTCGAGGCCCAGCTCGTCGGCGGCCAGGTCGACGAGCCGCTCGAGCATCTCGGCCGCCTCGGGCCGACCCGCCCCCCGGAAGGCCCCGACCGGTGCGGTGTTGGTGAGCGCGGCCACCCCCGCGTAGTCGAGCGCGCCGAGCTCGTAGACCCCCGGGGCCATGATGTAGGTCGTGCTGTAGGCGAAGGCGCCTCCGAAGCCGGCGTAGGCCCCGCAGTCGCCGACGATCCGGCAGCGCAGTCCCAGGAAACGACCCTCGTCGTCGAGACCCAGCTCGAGGTAGTCGACCTGCCCCCGGCCCTGCATCGACAGCATGGCCTCGGACCGGGTCTCGACCCACTTCACCGGCCGGCCGAGATGACGGGCGGCAGCGATGGTCACGAGGTGCTCGGCGCCCGCTCCGGCCTTGCCACCGAAGGCCCCACCGACGTCGGGGGCGATGACGCGCACGCGGTCGCGACTCAGGTCGAAGGCCTTGGCGATGACCGCCCTCGCACCGTGGGGCATCTGCGTGGACATCCAGGCTGTGACGTCGTAGTCGTCCTCGGGCAGCCCCGGCACGGCGAGGATCGCGTTGCCCTCCATGGGCGCGACGGCAAGACGGTTGTTGCGCATCCGCAGGCGCACGACGTGGACCGCACCCTCGAGCACGTCGGGGCCGGCGGGGCTGCGCTCCCCACCGGCGAGGTTGCCGGCCACGGCCTCGAACTGCTGGGGCGCACCCTCGGCGAGCGCGTCCTCCGGGTCGACCACGGCCGGGAGCGGCTCGTAGTCGACGTCGACCAGCTCGGCTGCGTCGACCGCCTGGGCCCGGGTCTGCGCGACGACCACGGCGACCGGCTCGCCGACGAAGCGCACCCGGTCGGTGGCGAGCGGCATACGGGGGCAGTCGCCGTTGACGGGCACGAAGGGGATGACCGGTCCGAGGTCGAGATCGGCGGCGGTGAGGACGGCGTGGACCCCCGGGGCGGTGCGGGCGGCCTCGACGTCGAGCGAGCGGACTCGGGCGTGGGCGACGTAGCTGCGCACGAAGACGGCGTGGAGCATCCCGGTCACCGACCTCACGTCGTCGACGTAGGTGCTGCGCCCGCGCAGCAGGTCCGGGTCCTCGACCCGGCGGACAGCGGTTCCCAGCAGTGATCCGGCCATGCTCGGCACTCTAGGACGCCACGACGCGGAGTGGCGTGTCAGGTGGCCCGCCGACTCCACGATGGCCCCGGCGCACCCCGTCGGTGGCGGTCGCTCAGGCGCGTCGGCGGCGCTCGGCCACCTCGGCCGCGGTCGCCTCCTCCAGAGTCGGCGCCGAGCCCCCGAGACGCGCGGGCAGGAAGATTCGGTCGGCACCCGTCAGCGGCTCGTAGGCCTCCTGCGCACGGTGGAGCATGCCGGTCATCGTCTCGCGGACCGCCGCGGTGACGACGTCGACGTCGTCGTCCGGGCCCACCCGGACCGGGGCCCCGATGTCGACGGTGATGGGGACGCCGGTGCGACCGAGCCGCTTCGGGTGGCCCTTGGTCCACACGCGCTGCGACCCCCAGATCACGGTCGGCAGGATGGGGACGCCGGCTTCCCTGGCCATGCGGGCGGCGCCGTTCTTGAACTCCTTCAGCTCGAAGGACTGCGAGATCGTGGCCTCGGGGAAGACGCCGACGATCTCGCCGGCGCCCAGGTTGTCGACGGCCGTGCGGTAGGACTGGGCTCCCTGGGCGCGGTCGACGGGAATGTGCTTCATCCCGCGCATGAGCGGCCCGCTGACCCGGTGGCGGAAGACGCTCTCCTTGGCCATGAAGCGCACGTAGCGACCGGCCGGCTTCGCCGCCCACCCGGCATACGTGAAGTCCATGTAGCCGGTGTGGTTGATGACCATCACCGCACCGCCGCGGCGCGGCACGTGCTCGGTGCCCGACAGGGTGAACTTCAGGCCCTCGAGGGCGAAGAGGGTGCGCGCGAGGGCGATGACCGGCGCGTAGACGGGCTCCATGACGCCAAACCTAGTGGGCGTCCGCCGTCGTCGTCAGGACGGTGGTGGTGAGACGTCGGCCACCGGTCGTGCGTCGGCGAGCGTGCGCAGGAGCCGGGCGAGCAGCGACCGCTCCACCGGCGAGAGCACCGAGAAGACCTCGTCGGCCCGTGCGGTGCGCGCCGAGAGCACCTCGGCGGCGACCCGCCGGCCCTCGTCGGTGGCGACCACCCGGGTCGCCCGCCGGTCGTGCGGGTCAGCGGTGCGCACGAGCAGGCCCAGCTCGACGAGTCCGTCGACCACCTCGGTGGCCGACCGGGGGGCGATGCGCAGAGCCTCGGCGAGGTCGCCGAGGCGGAGCGAGCCGTCCGCGGTGACCACGCGCAGGGCACGCCCCTGGTGAGGCGACAGCCCCCACGGCGCCAGCCCGTGCGCCCACTGTCGTCGCAGCAGGCGGGACACCGCGAGGAGCAGGTCGTCGAGAGGCGGCTCCTGCGTCTCCTCGGTGCCGTCGACGGGCAGGCGCGGGGAATGCATGCCGCCAGACTACCGTTGACGAGGTTGCCTCATGGTGAGGTAACCTCACCATCACACCCCGGCTCGCCGTCTGCCCACCCACCGAGAGGAGCGATGCCCGTGCACAGCACGTTCTCCGATCCCGTCCACGCCGCGGCCCGCTCCGGGTCGCGTGGCCGTCCAGGCGGATCCGGCCCCGGCCGTCAAGTCTCCCCCGCCGACCGCGCCCAGCTGGCCGAGTCACCCGTCTCCTGGGCTCGGGTCGCGGCCCTCTTCACGCCCTATCGGTGGTCGGTCGCCGTCGTGCTGGCCCTGATCGTGGCATCCAGCACGATCGCCCTGGCGACCCCCTTCCTGCTCCGGGAGGTCATCGACGTCGCCCTCCCCCAGCACGACACCCGGCTGCTGCTGCTGGCCGTCGGCGGGATGCTGGCGGTCACGGTCGTCACGTCGGTGCTGGGTGTGCTGCAGACCTGGCGCTCGACCCTCGTCGGTCAGCGCGTCATGCACGGGCTGCGCACCGAGGTCTTCGCGCACCTGCAGCACCAGTCCCTCGCCTTCTTCACCCGCACCCGTAACGGCGAGATCCAGTCGCGCCTGACCAACGACGTGGCCGGCATGCAGTCGGTGGTGACCTCGACTGCCACCTCGATCGCGTCCAACCTCACGACCGCGGTGGGCACGGTCGTGGCGATGGTGGCCCTGAGCTGGCGGCTGTCCCTGCTGTCCCTGCTCGTCCTGCCGCCCGCGATCTGGCTCTCGCGTCGGGTCGCACTCCTGCGAAGGGACCTCACGGCCCGCCAGCAGCGCACCATGGCCGACCTGCTCACCCAGGTCGAGGAGGGCCTGTCGGTCAGCGGCGTCGCCCTCAGCAAGAGCCTCGGCGCCGGTGACCGGGTGTCCGGGCGGTTCTCGCGCACCTCGCACGACCTCGTCGACCTCGAGGTGCAGTCGCAGCTCGCGGGGCGATGGCGGATGTCGACGATGTCGATCGTCTTCGCGGCGATCCCGGCCCTGATCTACCTCGCCGCCGGCTTCCCGGCGACCGCTGGGGGCATGACCATCGGCACCCTCGTGGCGTTCACGGCCCTGCAGACCGGCATCTTCCGGCCCATCATGGGGCTGCTCGACGTCGGCGTCTCGGTCGTCTCGTCCATGGCCCTCTTCAGCCGCATCTTCGGATACCTCGACCTGCAGACCTCGGTGCCACCCCCGGCGCACCCGGTGCCCCTGCCCGCGTCCGGCGCCGCGGGCGAGGTGCGCCTCGAGGGCATCTCCTTCCGTTACGACGACGCCCCGACCCTCGCGCTCGAGGGCATCGACCTGGTCGTCCCCGCCGGTACCAGCCTCGCCCTCGTCGGCGCGACCGGCTCGGGCAAGACGACGTTGGCCGGTCTGGTCTCACGGCTGGCCGACCCGAGCGTCGGCCGGGTCACGCTCGACGGCACCGACCTGCGTGACCTCTCCCCCGACGACGTCGCCGACACTGTGGGGGTCGTATCCCAGGACACCTACCTGCTGCACGCCTCGGTGCGCGACAACCTCCTGCACGCTCGCCCGGGAGCCGACGACGACGAGCTCTGGGCGGCCCTGGCCTCAGCCCAGGTTGCACTTCTGGTGCGCTCCCTCCCTGCCGGGCTCGACACGGTCGTGGGTGCGCGGGGCCTGCGCTTCTCCGGGGGCGAGCAGCAGCGGCTCGCCCTGGCCCGCACGCTCCTGCGCGACCCGCGGGTGCTCGTGCTCGACGAGGCGACCAGCGCCCTCGACAACGACACCGAGCGTGAGGTGCAGGCTGCCCTCGACGCCGCGGCCCGGGGCCGCACGACGATCACCGTCGCGCACCGCCTGTCCACGGTGCGGCGTGCCGACCAGATCGCCGTGCTGCACGAGGGGCGGGTCGTCGAGCTCGGCACCCACGAGCGCCTGCTTGCCAGCGGCGGCCGGTACGCCTCCCTCGTGCGGGCCGGAGAGGGAAGTCGAGACCTGGTCGACGCCTCCTGATCGGACGGTGACGCCTCCTGATGGGACGGTGACGGCAGGTGATGGCCGGTGACGCCACCGAGGGCTCGCCCGTAGGCGGCCCGGGGGCCCACTCGGTCGGTCCGGCGGCCAGACGTTTCATCCGGGGCGTCGCGAGATGGGAGACTCGGGAGCATGACGACCAGCTCGCCCAGCCGCGCCACCACGATCCCCGACAAGCCCTCCGTCGACGGGCTCGAGGAGAAGTGGGCAGCGGTGTGGAAGGAGCAGGGCACCTACACCTTCGACCGCGCCACGGCACTGGCCGGGGGCCGCGAGGGCATCTGGGCCATCGACACCCCGCCGCCGACCGCGAGCGGGTCGCTGCACATCGGTCACGTCTTCGGCTACGCCGAGGCCGACTGCATCGCCCGCTACAAGCGGATGACCGGGCACGAGGTGTTCTACCCGATCGGCTGGGACGACAACGGGCTGCCCACCGAGCGCCGCGTGCAGAACTACTACGGCGTGCGCGGTGACGCGACCCTGCCCTACGACTCCGCGTTCGAGGCGCCGCAGGAAGGCGGCGAGGGGGCGTCGACCAAGGCTGCCGACCAGACCCCCATCAGCCGGGCCAACTTTATCGAGCTGTGCGACGTGCTCACGGTCAAGGACGAGGTGACCTTCGAGGAGACCTTCCGCCGGCTCGGGCTGTCCGTCGACTGGGACATCTCCTACCGCACCATCGACACCCGCTCCCGTGCCGTGTCGCAGGCGTTCTTCCTGCGCAACCTCGCGCGCGGCGAGGCCTATCAGGCGGAGGCACCCGGCCTGTGGGACGTCACCTTCCAGACCGCCGTGGCCCAGGCCGAGCTCGAGGCCCGCGACTACCCGGGCGCCTACCACCGGGTGGCCTTCCACCGAGCCGACGGCACCCCGGTCTTCATCGAGACGACCCGCCCCGAGCTGCTCCCGGCCTGCGTCGCCCTCATCGCCCACCCCGACGACGAGCGGTATGCCGCCCTCTTCGGCACCACGGTCACCTCCCCCATCTTCGGGGTCGAGGTCCCGGTGCTCGCCCACCCGCTCGCCGAGATGGACAAGGGCGCCGGGATCGCCATGTGCTGCACCTTCGGCGACCTCACCGACGTGCAGTGGTGGCGCGAGCTGCAGCTGCCGACCCGCTCGGTGATCACCCGCGACGGCCGCATCCAGGGTGAGACTCCGGAGTGGGTCACGACCGACGCCGGACGCGAGCTCTTCGCACAGATGGCGACGAAGACGACGTTCTCCGCCCGCACCGCGGTCGTCGACGCGCTGCGCATCAGCGGCGACCTCGACGGCGAGCCGACCAGGACCGACCGCAAGGCGAACTTCTTCGAGAAGGGCGACAAGCCGCTCGAGATCGTCACCTCCCGTCAGTGGTACATCCGCAACGGTGGCCGCGACGCCGCCGTCCGCGAGCAGATGCTCGAGCGCGGCCGCGAGCTGGAGTTCCACCCGGCGTTCATGCGCAGCCGCTACGACAACTGGGTCGGCGGGCTCAACGGCGACTGGCTCGTCAGCCGGCAGCGCTTCTTCGGGGTGCCGATCCCGGTCTGGTATCCCGTGCTCTCCTCGGGCGACGTCGACCACGACCACCCGATCGTGCCCGACGAGTCGGTGCTGCCGGTCGACCCCGTCGCCGAGGCCCCCGCCGGCTTCGACGAGAACCAGCGCGGCGCGCCCGGAGGGTTCGTCGGTGACCCCGACATCATGGACACCTGGGCCACGAGCTCGCTCACCCCGCAGATCGCGGGTGGCTGGCTCGACGACCCCGAGCTCTTCGCGGCGGTCTTCCCCATGGACCAGCGCCCACAGGGGCACGACATCATCCGCACGTGGCTCTTCGCCACGGTGGTCCGTGCGCACCTCGAGCACGGCTCGCTGCCCTGGCGCGGGACGACGGTCAACGGCTGGATCCTCGACCCCGACCGCAAGAAGATGAGCAAGTCGAAGGGCAACGCCACGACCCCGATCGGGATGCTCATCGAGCACGGCACCGACGCGGTGCGCTACTGGGCGGCCTCGGCCCGCCTCGGCATCGACACCGCGCTCGACACCGCCCAGATGAAGGTCGGGCGCCGTCTGGCCATCAAGCTGCTCAACGCCAGCAAGTTCGCCCTCGGCTTCGGGGACGTGGAGGGGGTCGACGGGACCGATCTGTCCGCGCTCGGCGCACTCGTCACCGAGCCGCTCGACCGCGGGATGCTCGCAGCGCTCGCCGACGTCGTCGACAAGGCGACGAAGGCCTACGAGGGCATGGACTACACCCGCGCCCTCGAGGTCAGTGAGACCTTCTTCTGGACCTTCTGCGACGACTATCTCGAGCTGGTCAAGGACCGCGCCTACGGCGGCCGCGACGTGCCAGTCGCCCCCGAGGCCGCCGCGTCGGCCCGCGCCGCCCTGCGGATCGCGCTCGACGTCCAGCTGCGGCTGCTCGCGCCCGTCGTCGTCTTCGCCACCGAGGAGGTGTGGTCGTGGTCCCACGAGGGCTCGGTGCACCGCGCCCCCTGGCCCACGCGCGCCGAGCTGGGCGGGGCCACCGACGGTGACGCCGCAGTGCTCGCCGCGGTCGGCGAGGCCCTCGCCGGCGTGCGCAAGGCGAAGTCGGAGGCCAAGGTCGGCATGCGGGCAGAGATCTCGTCAATGGTGCTCGCGGGCCCCGAGGCGGCCCTGACCCGGGTCCGCGCCGCCGCCAGCGACCTCTGCGCCGCCGGCCGCATCACCGCCATGACCTACGCCGACGCCGACACCCTGCAGGTCCGCGACGCCGAGATCATCCCCCCGGAGCCCCGTACCACGGCCTGACCCGCCTCCCCCGTCCCCGCGACCGACCCCCTACGTCCGCCCTGCTGCGCCCCAGGCACGCCTCACGACGTCCACTCGGTACGCCAAGTCAGGCGAGGGTGTATCCGGCCGCGGGGAGCTGACGGGGAGCGTCCGGGTGTGACGAGAGGGGTCACCACGACCGGGCTGAGGACCCTGAGGGCGCGCCGCGCTCCAGCCCGTCTGCGGCGGCTCTCGAGGGTACGGTGACCTGTCATGGAGCCGGGGGCGACGTCAGCGGTGAGGCGCGGCGCCACCCGAGGGCCGTGGTTGCTCGTCGGGCTGGGTGCCGTCGTCCTCGCCCTCCTCGTCGTGACCTCGGCCGCGGGCCCCGTGGGCTTCGTCGACGCCGGCCCGCCCGGCTCCGGCAGCGGCGCGACAC
>JALYVC010000425.1 GCA_030853445.1 Actinomycetota bacterium
CCAGACGCCGACCTTGTTCACCCAGCCGCCGAGGTTGGTCGAGGAGCTCACGTCCGGGCTCACCGTGACCACCCGGGCGCCGACCTCGGGGGCGGCGCGGACCAGGTCGAGCAGGGTCCGACCGAGCGCGGCCTGGGTGGTGCCGGTGCCCGACGGGGTGCGGCCGAGGTCGGCGGGCACCGACGGCGCCCCCTCTCCCGTATGGAGCGGCCGCGTCAGTCGGGCGGCCGCCGCGGCCAGCAGACACCCGGCCTCGCTGTCGTCCTCGAACCGGGCCCACGGGTCGGCGGGGTCGACGCCGACGTGGGCGGCGAGCTCGTGCAGCTGCTCCTGCGTGAGCAGGGCGGAGTGGTTCTGGGGATGACCCTCGGTCGCGAGGCCGTAGCCCTTGAGGGTGTAGGCGAGCACGACCGTGGGTCGGGTGTCGTCGATGGCGGCGAAGGCGTTGCGCAGGGCCACCAGGTCATGACCGCCAAGGTTGCGCACTGCCGCGACGAGGTCGTCGTCTGACACCCCGGCGACGAGGGCGGTGACGTCGGCAGCACCGGGTCCGTCTCCGGGCAGGTGCTCGCGCAGCTCGGGAGCGGTCCGGCGCAGCATCCGCTGGTACTCCGGGTTGGTCATCTCGTCGATCCGGGTGCGCAGGGCCGGCCCGCCGTCGCGCGTGAAGAGGTCTTCCAGCAGCGCGCCGTACTTCACCGTGAGCACCTGCCAGCCGGCGGCGGCGAACATGCCCTCGAGACGCTGGCCACCCATCGTCGGGACCACGCGGTCGAGCGACTGACGGTTGAGGTCGACGACCCACACCACCTCGCCGAGCTCGGCCACCATCGGGTCGACCACGGCCTCCCACACCGCGCCCTCGTCGAGCTCGGCGTCCCCGACGAGCGACCACTGGCGGCCCGCGCCGCCGGTGCCGAAGTGGGTGTCGACGTACCGTCGGGCGATCGCGCCCCAGATCGGCGCGGTCGCGCCGATGCCGACCGACCCGGTCGAGTAGTCCGCCGGGACCGGGTCCTTCAGCCGCGAGGGGTAGGACTGCAGCCCACCGAACTCACGCAGGGTGGTGAGGTACGACGCCGGCAGCTGGCCGAGCAGGTACTCCAGCGCGTGCAGCACGGGCGAGGCATGCGGCTTCACGGCCACGCGGTCCTCGGGACGCAGGGTCTCCATCCACAGTGCCGTCATGATCGTGGTGATCGACGCGCTCGACGCCTGGTGGCCACCGACCTTGAGGCCACTGGGGTTGGGACGCACGCGGTTGGCGTGGTCGACGATCGCCGAGGCCAGCCACAGCACCCGCTGCTCGACCGCGCGCAGGGCGGCATCGGCGGTCAGGTCGGTCGGGTGGGGGACGGTGGCGGTCACGAGGGCTCCTGCGTCGGTGGGGAGTCGGCGGCCGGACGCGGTGGTGGTGGCCCGGCCTCCCGACACGATGCCACCGAGGGATCGGGGGGGCAACGGCGGTGCCCGTCGGGGGTGGGGCGGCGGTGGCCCGCCCGGCTCAGGCGAGGTGGGGGATCTCCAGCGTGCCGGTGAGGACGACGTCGTGGGCGATGTCGCGCAGGGCGCGGTTACGCCCCTGGCTGGCTACCCGCAGCAGGTCGAAGGCCTTGTCGTAGGGCAGTCTCTCGGCGGCCATGAGGATGCCGACGGCAGCGCTGATCTCTCGGCTGTTCGCCAGGGCGAGCGTGAGGTGGTCGGCCTTCGTCCGGGTGATGGCCAGCGCCGCCTGGGTGGCGAGCAGCAGGCCCCTGACGACATCGTCGTCGGAGAAGGCGTCGGGTGTGCGGGAGTAGAAGTTCAGGCCGTCGATCGAGTCGGTGCTGTCGGTGTAGAGCCGGAACGCCAGCATCGAGCGGATCCCGAGCTCGTGGTGGGCCCGCTGCCCGAACGTCGGCCACCGCGGGTCGTGGGCGAGGTCCTCCGGACGGTAGAGGGTGCTGTCGAGGACGGCGTCGACACAGGGCCCGGAGCCCAGCGCGTACTGCAGGGCGTCGCCACGACGGGAGAGGTCGTCGGTGGCGGCCGGGGTGGTGAAGCGGCCGTGACGCAGGCTGGTCAGGCTTACGGAGTCGGCCGACGTCACCGTCGATCCGGCGACCTCCACCAGCCGCTCGAGCGAAGGGATCTCGCCCGCGCCGCCCAGGGCATCCACCGTCTCGATCAGCTCCTGCGACAGGCGCTGCAGACCGGTGTGGCGTGGGCCGCCGATGCGCTGCGTCGGGTCGACGCGCTGCGGTGGGTCTCTCGTGTCGTTCATGTCGCGCCGTCCCCGTCCCCGGCCACACTGACCCGTTCTCCCCACTGTATGCACGGATGGAGCGTCGGCGACCGGGCCCCGCCCGGGGAGGTCGGCACCCGTCTGGCCGCCGCCGAAGTCAAGACGTGGTCTCGCCCACTGGTCGCGACCGGGGAGTTGTGGTTAGGTGATAAAGCAGGACTTGCCTGAAACATCCGGGCGAGCAACGCCGGAGGTGCTCATGGCTGCACACCACCATCACGAGGGCGAGGTCGGGACGTGAACGACCCCCAGGGGCCGGTCGCCGCCGCGGTCGAGAAGGCTCCTGCCGCCCACCCCGACGCTCGCCCGGGAGCCGATACCGAGCGCCCCCGGGCTGCCGGCAGCGGGGCGCGGGTCTGGCGCGGCTCAGCGGCAGGGAGAGGTGTCGAGGTCGACGCCCTGCCGCACCGGTGGTTTCCCGCCGACCGCGACAAGCTCATCTACCTCGCGATCGCCGCTCACGCCGGGCCCCACGTGCTCGCGCAGATGGTGCAGCTGCCGGTGGGGGCCTGGTTCGAGGACAGGGGCGAGCTGCTGCGGACGCTTGCGCCGACAACCGACCCCACCTCGTGACGGTCCGCTGAGGGGCAGCCCACCGACCCGCCCCACGAGGGAAGGTCACGTGACCGCGCCTCCAACACCGCGAGGTCACGCTCGGCGAACGGCCGGTGCAGGTAGCCCTTCCACACGACCGCCCGCAGGCAGCGCCTCACCGGGTGCGCCACCGACTCGGGGTAGCCGGGTTCCGTCACGCGCGTCGTCTGTGCGTCGAGCTGCTCGTCTGCAGGAACGACCACTGCGTGTGGACCCGCCCGTCGGGCCGACCTGTTCGAAGGTCGCCCCGCGCAGGCTCACGCGCTCGAGCCTGGAGCCGTCGAGGTCCGCGTCCGTGAAGTGAGCCACGCCCCAGGATCCGTCAGCGCGAGATCTGCTGCAGCGCCCATGAGCTGCCGTCGGGGTCGCTGAAGTAGGCGTAGCGCACCCCACCCATGTCCGAGACCGCCGAGACCTCGACCCCGCGCCCGAGCAGCTCGGTGCGGGCGGCCTCGACGTCGTCGACGACCAGGTGCAGGCCCTGCACGGGAGCGCCCGGCTCGCCCATCCCGGCCATGACGACGACGGAGCAGGCCGATCCCGGGGGCGTCAGCTGCACGATGCGCATCCCGTTGCCCGGCTCGACGTCGTGGTCGAGGGTGAAACCCACCTGCTCGACGTAGAACGCCTTGCTGCGGTCGATGTCGCCCGAGGGCAGGGGCACCAGCTCCAGTCGCATGTCCACCCCGCCAGCATGGCACCTGACCCCCGTCGCAGCATCGTGGAGAACCACTTTGCGGCCTGCTCCTGCGGGGACGGCGCCAGGGTGGGACCGGCATGACCCGCAGATAGTGGCTCCGGGATCGTCGTCTCGGGGCGTGGCTCGTACGGTGCCCGGCAACCCCACGGTCCGCGTCACGATCGACAAGCGCTTCCACGGCGGGCCGGTGGTCATGGGCCACGTAGGGCGGTACGTGTTCCACTGCCACATCCTCGAGCACGAGGACGTCGAGATGACGCGCCGGCTCACGCCCTTCCCGCGACGTCAGGGCCTTCCCGGGCGGCCACCACCACTGACCGGTGCCGCCCGGCCGGCGGGAGGAGGGAGACTCGTGGGATGTCGAGCTCTCACCGCACCCCGGCCGGGGCTGGCGTGGCCGCCGTCCTCCTGGTCGCCGCGGCGTCGTACCAGCGCTGGGTCCGCCCGTGGGCGCTCACCTGGGGAGCGACCCCCGACGAGGCACGGGCCCGGATGCCGGGCGACCACCTCGTCGACCGGCCGCCGCTGAGCGTGACCCGGGCCCTCACCATCGCCGCCCCCCCGGCAGACGTCTGGCCGTGGCTGGTGCAGGCCGGCACCGGGCGCGCGGGCTGGTACAGCTACGACCTCGTCGACAACCTCGGTCGTCGCAGCGCCGACCGGATCCTGCCGCAGCATCAGCACCTCGCGGTCGGCGACCTCGTACCGCTCACCCCGAGTGGCCGGTTCGGCCTGCGGGTGCACTCCCTGACAGCGCCGCAGGCGATGGTGTGGGGCAGCGCCGGGGAGACCACGTGGGAGTGGCAGCTGCATGCCGTACGAGGTGCCGACGGCGCGCCGTCGACGCGGCTCGTCACGCGCTTCCGGTCGGCGTCAGTCGCCGGCTTCCCCACCTGGCCCGTGGCCCTCCCGCTCGAGCTCGGCGATGCCGTGATGATGCGCAAGATGCTGCTGACGGTCAAGGGGAGGGTCGAGGGGCGATAAGCGCTGTCGGGACCGGGGCCCTGCCGCGATACTCGGAGCATGCCCGTCACCAGCTCGTGGATCACCTTCCTCGTCGCCTCAATTCTCTTCATTCAGGTGCCCGGCCCGAGCCTGCTGTTCACCATCGGTCGAGCCCTGACCGTCGGGCGGCACGACGCGCTGCTCTCGGTGGTGGGCAACGGGGTCGGGGTCACGGTGCAGGCGCTCGCGGTCGGGGTCGGGCTCGGGGCGGTAGCCGCGGCCAGCGTCGCCGCGTTCACGGCCGTCAAGCTTGTCGGCGCGGTCTACGTGGTCTGGCTCGGAGTGCAGGCCATCCGGCACCGGGCCGACGCCAGGCTGGCCATGACGGGTGCACCCGTCCTCGCCCCCGGGCGGGGCCGGTCGCTGCGCACGGGCGCCGTGGTCGGGCTGACCAACCCCAAGACGCTGGTCTTCTTCGCCGCGTTCCTGCCGCAGTTCGTCAACCCCGCCGCCGGTCACCGCGGGCTCCAGATCGCGCTGCTCGGCCTCGTCTTCGGGTCACTGGCCATCTGCTCGGACAGCCTCTGGGCCCTCGGGGCCAGCCGCGCCCGCGACTGGTTCGCGCAGCGGCCCCAGCGGCTCGACGGGCTCGGCCTCGCCGGTGGGGTGATGATGATCGGCCTGGGCACGACCCTCGCCGTCTCCGAGCGCGCCTGACGAAGGTGCCCCTCGCTCACCCTGGCGAACGGTCACGCCCCGGGTCGTCGGTCAGCACGCTGATCGCGCTGTCGCTCTCGAGCACGATCGCCGCGACGGCGCTGAGGTCGGCGTGGCCGCTCCCGCGTGCCACCTGGAGCAGCTCACCCTCACCGACCCGGCTCGCGCGCATGGCGTCGGGCAGGAACCCGCCCCGGTAGGGCAGGGTCGTCCGTGGCGAGGGTCGAACCGAGCGGCCACGGTGACGACGAGGTCTACGGCACGACGCCGGGGGCCGGGCCGCACACGGACGCCGGGCGGGCGCCCCTTCCCACTATGGTCGCTCGTATGAGCCGCGCCCTCGTCCAGCCCCCCAAGGCCCGCCCGGGCGACAGGATCGCCGTCCTCTCACCGTCGTTCGCGGCGCCGGGTGCCTTCCCGGCCGTGCACGAGCAGGCGATGACGCGGTTGGCCGAGGTCACCGGGCTGGTGCCGGTGGAGTACCCCACGACCCGACGAGTCGGTGCGTCGGCGCTCGATCGCGCTGCTGACCTGAATGCCGCCTTCGCCGACCCGCAGGTCCGTGCGGTGCTCGCCAGCATCGGTGGTGACGACCAGATCACGCTCGTCCCGCACCTCGACCCCGAGCCGGTGCGGCGCGACCCCAAGCCCTTTCTGGGCACGAGCGACAACACCAACCTCCACCAGTGGTTGTGGTCGCTCGGCGTCGCCAGCTTCTACGGCGGGTCCTCGCAGGTGCACCTCGGCCCCGGCCCGGGGGTGGACGACGTGCATGCGCGGTCGCTACGGGCCGCTCTCCTGACCGGCGAGCGGCTCGAGGTCACCGACCCCGGCGAGTCCGAGGACGTCGGCGTGCCCTGGGACGACCCGCGAGCCCTCTCGGTCTACGGCGACCGTGAGTCCACCACGGGCTTCGTGTGGCACGGGCCGGCCCGCGTGGTCACCGGGCCCACGTGGGGCGGCTGCCTCGAGGTGCTCCAGTGGGTGCTCGCCGCCGGCCGGTTCGTCGCGCCCCCGGCGGCGCTCGACGGGGGTGTGCTGATCGTCGAGACGAGTGAGGAGCTGGTCCCGGCCCAGGAGGTCGGCTGGATCCTGCGCTCCATGGGGGAGCGGGGCCTGCTGGCCGCCGTCGACGCCGTGCTCGTCGCGCGGCCGCCGGTCTCGGACCACACTCGTCGCCCCGCTCCGGCTGAGCGCGCACGCCTGCGGACCGAGCAGATGGATGCAGCCGTCGAGGTCATCGACCGCTACAACCCCGACGCCGTCGTATGCGTCGGCATCCCCTTCGGCCACACCAGGCCACAGTGGATCCTGCCCCACGGAGGAACCGTCACGGTCGACGGCGCTGCCGGCCGGGTGTGGGCCGACTACGGCGCGTGAGCCGGCCTCACCGGTCCGGTCGCGCCAGTTCGACGATCTTGCAGGCACGGCGACCGGGCTCCCTCAGCCCACTGCGAACGCCTCGAACCCCGGTGCGTTCCGCGCCCACGGGTGCGCCAGCTCCCACGCTTCGGCGAGGTCGATGAGCCAGCCGTCGGCATACCGGGGGGCGGTGACCTGCAGCCCGAAGGGGAGCGGCCCGCACCGTCCGGCCGGCAGGCTGATCGCCGGGTGGCCCGTCAGGTTCTGCAGCTCGGTGGAGTAGGCCGAGGACGGTAGCGGCCCCGCGGGGTCGCCGGGGTGCAGCCGGCCCTCGGCGGTGAAGCTCGCGACGGCCACCGTCGGGGTGAGCAGGACGTCGTGGCCACCGAGCAGATCGTCGAGCGCGCCGACGAGGGTGAAGCGTCGCCGTCTTGCCGAGAGGTAGTCGTCAATCCCCACCCGAAGGCCGTAGCGCAGGAAAGCCCGTGCGGCCGGGGTCATCTGGTCGAGCCCGGCCTCGACGGCACTGCGGCCGAGCGAGCTGACGTGCTCGGCGGTGCAGAGCGTCAGCCAGTCGTCGCCGGGGTCGAGCCCGAGCCCGGCCGGGTCGAGACTCACCACCTGCGCGTCCGGCCACAGCGCCGTGAAGGCCTCGGTCGCCGACGCGAAGGCGGCCGCGACGTCGTCGGGCAGCGGCCCGGCGACGGACGTGCGCTCGGCCACGAGGATGCGCGTGGGGGTTAGTGGCCCGTCGTAGGGCGGGACACCGTGCCCCGGCCAGGCCTCGGCGTCGCCGGTGGCGCCGCCACTGATGACCGTGAGGAGCAGCCGCAGGTCGGCGGTCGTCGTGGCCATCGGCCCGTCGGTCGACAGGTCGATCCAGTCGGGCGCCGGGCGTCGGGGCACGACGCCGCGCGTCGGCTTGAGGCCGACCAGACCGCAGAAGGCCGAAGGGATGCGGATGGAGCCGCCTCCGTCGGTCGCGGTCGCGACCGGCACGAAGCCGGCGGACAGGGCCGCCGCCGACCCGCCACTCGACCCGCCCGGTGACAGCGCGCGATCCCACGGGTTGCGGGTGACCCCGGTCAGGCTGCTGGCGGTGAAGCCCTCGGTGGCGAACTCCGGCAGGGTGGTCTTGCCGACGACGACCGCCCCGGCGGCCCGTAGCCGCCCCGGCACGTGCCCGTCGGCCGTGGCCGGTGGGGCGTCGGCGAGCACGCGCGAGCCCTTGCGGGTCGGGAGCCCCGCGACGTCCTCGAGATCCTTGACCAGGACAGGAACCCCGGCGAGGGGGCCGAGGTGCTCGCCATCGGCGAGGGCTCGGTCGATGGCCTGGGCCGCCACCAGAGCCTCTTCGGGGCAGACGAGGCAGACGGCGTTGAGCGCCGACCCGTCCGGCCCCCCGTCACCCGCCTCGATCCGGCGCAGCGCCTCGGTCACGGCCGCCACGGCCGTGACCCGGCGGCTGGCCACGGCGGCGGCGGTGGCGACCACGGGGCCGGGAAGGGAGGTCATCGGCTCATCCTCCCGCCTGCAGGGCGAGCAGCCCCAACAGCTCGTAGACGACGTTGGCCGCGGCGACGGTCGTCAGCTCGGCGTGGTCGTAGGCCGGGGCCACCTCGACGACGTCGGCGCCGACGATGCGCGCGCCGGTGAGCCCGCGCAAGATCATCTGCAGCTCACGGGTGGTCAGCCCGCCCGGCTCGGGGGTGCCGGTGCCGGGTGCGTGGGCCGGGTCGAGCACGTCGATGTCGATGGAGACGTAGACCGGCCGCGACCCCACCCGGTCGAGCACCCGGTCGAGCGCTGCGTCGACGCCCTGCCGAGCGATGTCGACGGTGCTCACCGTGGCGAAGCCGAGGTCGCGGTCCTGCTCCATGTCACCGGTGGAGTAGAGGGGGCCGCGCGTGCCGACGTGGGCCGAGGTGCCGAGCTCGAGCAGGCCTTCCTCGACGGCCCGGCGGAAGGGCGTGCCGTGGGTGAACGGCATGTCGAAGTAGGTGTCCCACGTGTCGAGGTGAGCGTCGAAGTGCACGAGCGACAGGGGCCCGTGCTGGGCGGCGGTGGCCCGCAGCAGCGGGAGGGACAGGGTGTGGTCGCCACCGATGACGATCAGCGTGTCGGCCTGCGTGAGCAGGTCGGTGGCGCCCGCCTCGACCTGGCCGATGGCCTCGCGGATGTCGAAGGGGTTGACGGCCAGGTCTCCGGCGTCGGCGACCTGGTGGCGCGACCACGGCTCGACGTCGAGGCCCGGGTGGTAGGGCCTCAGCAGCTTGCTGCCGGCCCGGATCCCCTGCGGTCCGAAGCGGGCACCGGGCCGGTAGGAGACCCCGGCGTCGAAGGGGATGCCGGCGACC
The DNA here is from genome assembly GCA_030853445.1 of Actinomycetota bacterium. Classification (GTDB taxonomy): domain Bacteria; phylum Actinomycetota; class Actinomycetes; order Actinomycetales; family Dermatophilaceae; genus Lapillicoccus. Next base: position 8,960 of record JALYVC010000425.1, read on the forward strand.
GCGACGGCGGCCCGGCCGACCTGGTCGAGGCGTGGCAGCCGGGCGAAGGTGTCGGGGCCGACGAAGCGGGGCACGAGGGTGGCGTCGGGCGGCCCGAGCGGTCGGGGACCCGCCGGGGTCGCGCTCATCGGGCCAACCCGGTCTCGGCGAGGACCCGCTCGCTGCGGGCGACGGCCGACCGCTCGGCCTCGACCACGTCGGAGCGCGAGCGCCCACCGACGTCGCGACGAACCAGCACGGCATACAGGCCACCGCCGACGAGCATGCCGACGATCCACGAGACGTCGACTCCCTGCAGGAGCTGGGCTCCCCAGCTCTCGTAGTACCCGGGCAGGAAGGCCAGGGGCACCTCGAGCGCGATCGCGACCAGGTAGCTGACGACCCCGGCCCGGCCCCACCGCCCGTAGATGCCGGAGGGGGTGAAGAGGTCGGTGACGGCGTAGTGACCGTGCCGTACGAGGAAGAAGTCGAGCAGGTTGATCGCTGTCCAGGGTGCGAGCAGGTAGAGCATGGCGATGAGCGCGCTGTTGAGGGCGGAGACGGAGTCGGCGAGGGCGAGGCCGGCGACGAGCCAGATCACGGCGAGCACGACGATTGTGGCGATGCGCACCCGGGCGGTCGGGCGGACCGGCTTGACGATGTCGATGGCCGTGATGACGCTCAGCATCCCGCTGTAGGCGTTGAGCCCCATCGTGGCGACCAGGGCCAGCACGGAGAGGACGGCCAGGATGCTGCCGACGGTCGGCACGACCGCGTTGCCCGCGTCGTGGATGCCCGCGAGGGCGTCGGTCACGCCGAGACGGGTCGCGAGCCAGGCCCCCAGCGGGATGAGCCAGATGGGCGAGGCGGAGGCGCCGACGAAGACCGAGGTGATGATCGCCCGGGTCCCGGTGTCACGCGGCAGGTACCGGCTGTAGTCGGAGACATAGGGCGCGTAGGTGATGTTGTACGACGCCGCGACGGTGAACATCGCGAGGAAGCCCGACCAGGTGAACTCGGCCGCTGGGGCCGGTCCGCCGCCGGCGTGCCCGGTGACGACCCCGACCGTGAGCACCAGCCAGAAGGGGATCGAGACGACGAAGAGCACCTGGAAGACCCGGTGGAGCCAGTCGTGCCCGTAGATCGCCAGCACGGTGGCCACCACCGTCACGACCACCGCGATGAGCGTGGCGTCCCAGCCGAAGATCCCAGCCAGCCCCTCCTTGATGATGATGGTGTCGACGACGTTGAAGGCGAGGTAGGTGAACCCGGTCGCGACGAGCGGCAGGATGACGCCGCGATAGCCGAACTGCGCCCGCGACTGGATCATCTGCGGCAGACCGAGCTGTGGCCCCTGGGCTGCGTGGGCAGCCATGAAGAGGGTGCCGAAGAGGATTCCCAGGATGGAGGCGACGGCCGTCCACCCGAGGCTGAGCCCGAGGAGCGGCCCGACGAAGCCGATGGCCAGGGTGAACGGCTGGAAGTTGCCCAGGAACCAGAAGGGTCCCTGCATCCAGACCCGCCCGTGGCGCTCCGACTCGGGGACGTAGTCGATGGAACGGGTCTCGATCGCGCTGCGGACGGCGGTGTCCGTGAGCGTGGGGTCTGACATGGGGCCTGCTTCCGGGTGGGCGGTGCGTGCCGACCACTCTGCTGCCGCGCCGGGTGGGGAGGCCATTGGCTCCGGCCCGAGAAACGACCCCTTCTCTTGTGGTGGGCCACAAGGCAGGATGGTCTCGTGCCCCACCCCCTGACGGTCGACGAGCTCGTGCGCAGCCCGGCGCTGCAGCTGTCGGTGGTCGCCGGGGGGGCCGGTCTGGGTCGACGCGTCGCGTGGGCCCACGTCAGCGAGCTGGAGGACCCGAGCCCGTGGCTGCTCGGTGGCGAGCTGCTCATGACGACGGGGATCGCGGTGCCCCGCACCGCGGCCCGGCAGGCCGACTACCTCAGGCGGCTCGACGACGGCGGGGTGAGCGCCCTCGCCGTCTCCGAGGGCCTGCACGTGCCGCGTCTCTCGGCGGCGATGCTCGAGGTGGCGCGGGAGCGCTCCATACCGGTGCTGCGGGTGCCCCTGCCGGTGCCGTTCGTCGCGATCGCCCAGGAGGTGGCGGGGGCGGTGCAGAGCGAGATGCACCGCCGGCTCACCGCGCAGCTGCACGTCTTCGGTGCCCTGCGCACGCTGGCCGCCGAGGACCTCTCCGTCCACGAGCTCTTCGCCCGGCTCGAACGTCTCAGCGGCTACCGGCTCTATCTCTGCACGGCAAGCGGCCACCCGCTCCTGCCGGGGGTGCCCGGGCCGCCGGACCACCTGGTGCACCTCGTGCCGCAGACGTTCTCGGCCCCGCCGGTCGTGCCCGGGGGTCACGTGCTCCCCGTCCCGGCGCCCGGGGGTCCGGCGGGCTTCCTGCTGGCGCTCGAACGGGCCGGCAGCGAGCCGTCAGGTCTCGCAGTGGTGCAGCACCTCGCGACCGTCGCGGCCCTCCAGCTGTCGATTCGACGGCACGAGTGGGAGACCGTGCGGCGCGAGGGGGCCGAGACCCTGGCCGAGCTGCTGCAGGACGTGCTCGACCCCGAGACCGCCGTCAAGAGGCTGGCCCGGATCGGCTTCGGCCGCGACGCCGACCTCGGGCTCGCAGTGGTCAGACCGACGGAACCGGTCGGGTCGGACGAGGCTGCGAGGGCTGGCGCCCGGGTGGACCAGGACGTCCTGCGGGCCCTCACCGACCCCGCCCACGTCGACCGGCCGGTGCTCGTCCTGCGCCAGCAGGGCGATCTCTTCGTGCTCCACCCCGCCGCGCTCGACCTCGCCCGGCTCCTCGGTGACCGTCCCGACCTCGCCGTCGGCCTGAGCCGGCCCTTCCAGCCCGGCACCCCGCTCACCCTGGCCCGTCGGGAGGCGCTGTGGTCGGCGTCCCGGGCCGCCGACGCCGGGGGAGGCGTCGTCGAGTCGGGGCGCGACGCCGTCGGACGGTGGCTCGTCCCCGACCAGGCGTCGCTGGCGGCTCTCGTCGACACCGTGCTCGGGCCGGTACTCACGTACGACGCGACCCACGGCGACCTCATCGTGCCCAGCGTGCGCGTGTGGCTGGAGCGCGACCGGCGCACCGCCGAGGCGGCCGCCAGCCTGCACGTGCACCCCAACACGCTGGCCTACCGCGTCCGCCGCTTCGAGGAGCTGTCGGGCCGCTCCCTGCGCTCGACTCCCGACCTCGCCGAGGTCTGGCTGGCACTGCGCGCCGTCGTGCCGGCTGGCGTGGGCCGCTGAGCCCCCAGCCCCCCGGGCCGCGTCACATCCGGACTCGACCCCGACGTCCGGGAGTGCGCGGCGCGCGCCCTGGTGGCCTGGGCGCGAGGCCGCGCGCCCTACGCCGCGACCCAGGGTGCCCTGGAGATGCTCACCAAGGGGATGTGCGCCGACCTTCCCCCGCACGGCACCCAGGTCAGCGCTCTCGGGCCCGGCCCCGTCGGCGACCAGGTCGTCTCCGTCGACGGCGGGATGCTCTGCGTCCGCTGACTCCTGTGGACGCAACGAGGGTCCGGCCGCCGTGGCAGAGTGGGAGCACGCCGTACGACGTCGCCACGGTCGTGGTCCGTGGGCGTCCTGACGAAGGAGTCCCCGTGGTCGACCTCGCCCTCACCGACGACCAGCGCGCCTGGCAGCAGGCTGCCCGCGACTTCCTCGAGAAGGAGGTCGTGCCGCACCGGATGGAGTGGGACCGGCGAGAGGCGGTCGACACCTCGATCATCCCCAAGATGGGCGAGATGGGCTTCTTCGGCCTGACCATGCCGGAGGAGTACGGCGGGCTCGGCGGCGACTACATCACCTACTGCATCGGTATGGAGGAGCTCGGCCGCGCCGACTCCGCGGTCCGCGGCATCGTCTCGGTGTCGCTCGGTCTGGTCGGCAAGATCATCCTCGAGCACGGCACCGAGGAGCAGAAGCAGGAGTGGCTGCCGGGCATCGCCAACGGCACCAAGCTCGGCTGCTTCGGCCTCACCGAGCCCGACAACGGCTCCGACGCAGGTCACCTGCGCACCCGCGCGACCCGCGACGGCAGTGACTACGTCATCAACGGCAGCAAGATCTTCATCACCAACGGCACCTGGGCCGACGTCGCCCTCGTCTTCGCCCGCACCTCCGACGAGGGCGCTCGCGGCGTCTCCTGCTTCCTCGTGCCGACCGACACCCCCGGCTTCGAGCGCACGGAGATCCACGGCAAGCTCGGCCTTCGCGGCCAGGCCACGGCCGAGCTCTCCTTCGCCGACATGAGGGTCCCCGCATCGGCGCTGGTCGGTGAGGAGGGCAAGGGCTTCCGCTACGCCATGGCCTCGCTCGACAAGGGGCGCGTCTCGGTCGCCGCGGGTTGCGTCGGCATCGTGCAGGCCTGCCTCGAGGCCAGCGTCGAGTACTCCCTGCAGCGACAGCAGTTCGGCAAGCCCATCGCGTCGTACCAGCTCGTGCAGGACCTCATCGCCCAGATCTCCGTCGACGCCGACGCAGCCCGTCTGCTGACGTGGCGCGCGGCCGACCTCATCGAGCGTCACGAGCCGTTCAGCACCGAGGCGAGCAAGGCCAAGTACTTCGCCTCCGAGGCCGCGGTCCGCGCCGCCAACAACGCGATCCAGGTCTTCGGCGGCTACGGCTACGTCGACGAGTACCCCGTGCAGAAGCTGATGCGCGACGCCCGCGTCATGACCCTCTACGAAGGGACGTCGCAGATCCAGAAGCTCATCATCGGTCGGGCGGAGACGGGCATCAGCGCCTTCTGACGAGCCACACGCGTCAGGGGACGCCAGGGATCCACCACCCACCCGCACCGCTGCGTCGGCCCGGGGCCTCGTACCCTCGACCTCGTGACGGCCAAGGACACGACCAGCACCGGCCTCCCGGCACGAGGGCTGCACCGCCGCGCGGTGCTCCTGGTGGCGTTCGCCTTCGCGGTGATGGCCGACCCCGTCTCGTCGGTCGCGTATGCCGTCGAGGCCGCCCTGCGCGCGCTCGACGGCGACCTCGCGCTCCTCGTGCCCACGATGTTCCTCGTGGTCGCGATCATCGCCCTGGTCATCGTCAACTACCAGCAGCTCGTCAGGCGCTACCCGCGCGGAGGCGGCGCCTCGGCGGCCACCGGCGAGGCCTTCGGCGAGGCCTGGGCCTTCCTCCCGATCGGTGCGCTGGTGGTCGACTTCGTGCTGACCATCTCGATCAGCGCCTCCGCCGGTGCGTCGGCGGTCATCGCCTACCTCCCCGGCCTCGCGCCCCTTCGCCTGCCCCTTGCCCTCGCGCTCGTCGTCGTGGTCGGCGCCATCTCGTGGTTCGGCCACGTCGGCCGGCTCTTCTTCGCCGTCATGACGCTGGTCTTCATCGCGGTCGCCGTGGCGGTGCTGGCCTTCGGGCTCCTCGCCGCGCCGGGAGGCACCGGCACGATCACGACGACGTCGCCCCACCCGCCGGTCCTGGCCATCCTGCTGGCCTTCCCGGTCGCCATGGCGCTGGCCACGGGGGTCGAGGCACCGTCGTCGGCCATCGCCCAGCTCGGACAGCTCGACGACGACGGGCGTCGGCAGTTCGGCCGGGTCACCCTCTGGCTGACGCTCGCCGTGGTCGGCTCGATCACGGTGGGCCTGGCTCTCGAGGCTCGACGGCTGCACATCGGGGTGCCGCACGATGACACCACCCTGATCGCCGAGCTGGCCCGCGTGGCTGCGCCGGCCCCGCTCTTCGCCGTCTTCCAGCTCATGACGGCACTGCTCCTGCTGTCGGCCGCCAGCTCGTCCTTCCAGGCCGGGCCGGGCCTGCTCAAGGCCCTGGCGCGTCGCGAGGGACCCGGAGGCCAGGTCGTCGGGGTGCTGCCCGGCGCCGTCGGGCGGACCAACAGGCACCACACGCCCTACGTCGGCGTGGCGCTCTTCACGGTCGTCTCCGCCCTCGTCGTCGCCGCTGCCGGCGGCCGCGACCAGCGGCTGGTCCTCTTCTACGCGGTGTCCGTCTTCCTCAGCTTCCTCGCCGGCCTGGCCGCCATGGCGGTCTTCTCGCACGCCGAAGGCCGTTCGCGCAGCTTGGTGCTCAACGTCGTCGGAGCCGTCGTCGTCGCCTTCACCCTCGTGGTCAACCTCTCGCGGGGGCTCCCGGTCGTCAGCCTGGCCGCGTCCGCACTCATCGCTGGTGGCCTCTGGGTCTCCTGGGTGCGCGCCGGGCGTCCCGGCGGCATCCGCGACCTCGAGTCGGGGCAGGAGTAGGCCCGACGAGTCCCGCGCCGTGGAACGGTCCGGGCAGGAGCCCGAGGCCCGACGAGCCGCGTCAGTCCCTGAGGAGGTCGGCGTAGTCCGGGTGCCGCTCGATCCACGACGCGATGAAGGGGCAGAGCGGCACGACCGCCAGCCCGCGTGACCTCGCGTCGTCGAGAGCGGCCCGGGCGAGCACGGTGCCGACCCCGTGGCCCTCGAGGGCCGGGTCGACCTCGGTGTGCGTGAAGGTGACCACCCCGTCCGAGAGCCGGTAGGCCGCGAACCCCGCCACCGACCCCTCGGTCAGGGCCTCGTAGCGGTGCGCCGCGGGGGCGTCGTTGACGGTGACGTCGCTCATCCCCCCACTCTGCCCCACCCCCGCGGTGCTGCCGTGCTGCGGTGCTGGCGGCATACAGGCGGGGGTGACGGTGTTCCGCCGGTATGGAGCCCCCCGTCGTCACCGCCATCCACCTCGCGCCGGGCACTCGCCTGCCCACCCGCAGCGTGGCCACCGTCGAGGCGGAGGCCGGCGTCGGGCTCGTCGGTGACCGCTACCACGGGACCCGGCACCGGCACGTGACGATCCAGTCCCTGCCCGACCTCGAGGCCGCCGCCGCAGAGCTCGGGCGCCCGGTCGACCCGGGTCTCACCCGACGCAACCTCACCATCTCGTCGGGCCGGCTGCCGACCCGGCCGGGAGAGCGGGTGCGGATCGGTGCCGTCGAGCTCGAGGTGGTGCGCAAGGCCGCGCCGTGCCGGCTGCTCGACGACGGGATCGGCCCGGGTGCGGCCCGCGCCCTACACGAGCGCGGCGGATCGGTCTTCCGGCTCCTCACCTCGGGCACCATCGAGGTGGGCGACGGGGTCGACCTCGTCCCCGCGGAGGCCACGACGTCGGGGTGACGACGTACCCGGCGCCAACCCGCCGACCCGCCGACCCGCAGCGCCGCCGGGCGCCGTCTGGGAGGGTGACCGGGTGGAGGTCACCTCGCTCGCCTGGCTCACCGACCTGGCCCTGCTGCGCCTCGGCGGCAGCGAGGTGACCGACCGGGGGGACCACCTCGAGGTGCGTACGCCGCTCAACCCGACGTTCTGGTGGGGAAACTTCCTGCTCGTCGACCACGCACCCCACGCCGGGGAGGCTCCTGCCTGGGTGGCGCGGCACCGTGAGGCGTTCGCGGCGCAGCACGTGAGCCTCGGGGTGCAGACAGCCGGGACACGCACCGACCTCGCCCCCCTCGCCGACCTGGGGCTCGAGGTCGACCTCTCGAGCGTCATGACGGCGGCGCAGGTGCACCCGCCCCCACGACCCAACCGTGAGGCGACGTACCGGCCGCTCGCCTCGGACGACGACTGGCGCCAGCAGGTCGAGCTGTCGACCTCCACCTGGGACGGCGTGGTCGATGCCGGGCACCGCCTCTTCGAGGAGCGGCGCGCGGCGACGCAGCGGCGGCTCGTGCACGACGGGTACGGCCAGTGGTTCGGTGCGTTCGAGGGAGAGCGGCTGCTGTCGTCGCTGGGCCTGGTGCAGGCGGGCGACGGGCTGGCCCGGTTCCAGAACGTCGGCACCCGGCCCGAGGCCCGAGGGCGCGGCCTCGCTGGCACCTTGGTGCACCACGCCAGCGCGTGGGGACTCGCGTCGTCCGGGGCGAATACCCTCGTGATGGTCGCCGACCCTGACTACCTCGCGATCAGGGTCTACTGCTCCGTCGGCTTCGTCGAGAGCGAGACCCAGCTCTCGGCGGCCCTGCGCCCCTGAGCTCGTGCCCGCGGATCCGGGTCTTCGTCACGGGGGCTCCCGGCGCGCATCGTCCCGCAGTGCTGGAGGGCGAAGCCACCGGTGCGCCCGTCGACCTGCGCCTCGACCACCTCGATGACGACGTACCCGGCCGACCCGCTCGCCGGGTCGCCGGCCGACAGCATCACCCCGCGCGACGTGCCGGACAGCTCGCCCTCGAAGACCTTGTCGAGCTCGAACCGCCCCAGCCCGGCGGGTTCGCCCTCCACCGGGTGCAGCTGCACGGTGAAGGTACCCCGCGCCTGCGCCACCTCAGCCCCAGTTCTTCGCGTCGGTGAGGCAGAAGGGGTGGCCACTCGGGTCGACGAGCACCCGCCAGGTCTTGCCGCCCTGCGGTTCGGCGACGGTGGCCCCGAGCTCGACCGCGCGCGCCTCGACCGCCGCGACGTCGTGGCAGGCGAGGTCGAGGTGGAACTGCTTGCTGCCGCGGGGGTTCGGCCACGCGGGGGCCTCATAGTCGGGCACGCTGCCGAAGCCCACGCGCACACCGCCACCGGTGAGCATCGCGTAGCCGTCGCCGATCATGGCGATCTCCCAGCCCATGAGCTGCGACCAGAAGTCGGCCGCGATGCCGGCGTCGGCGCAGTCGATGGAGAGCATCCCCAGCGTCGGGGTGGCGGTGGCCGGTGTGGCGGTCATGTCCTGGTCCTGTCGTCGAGTCCGGGTGGGCGGTCCCCCTACCCTCTCGCTGTGATCGGCGCAGGTCCAGAGGGATCCGCGCTCATCGTCGCCTGCCGTCCACTCCCTGGGGTCGGATGGCAGAGCCATGACCTCCACCACCTTCCTGGACGCTGCAGCCGGCGGACTGCTCGAGACGTTTCGTGTGGTGAACCGAGGAAGGTTCCTGGGCACCGACCGCCGGGTCGGGGTCGGGGTCCGGGCTGCTGTCCGGGGGTCGCGCTAGCCTCGACGCATGTCGCATCCACAGATGTTCGACGACGACGACCCGCTGCTGGTGCGGGTCCGCGGCCTCGCGATGGCCTTCCCCGGGGCGGCCGAGAAGGTCTCACACGGGAGGCCCGCTTTCTTCACCGCCAAGGTGTTCACCTACTTCGGTGGGTCCGAGAGGGTGGACGGCGACTGGGTGCAGCACCCGGCGTGCGTCCTCGTGCTGCCCGACGACGCAGACCGGCGATCGCTGCTCGAGAGCGGCGAGCGGGTCTTCGCGCCGGCCTATCTCGGGCCGGCGGGCTGGCTGGGGGTGCAGCTGCCACCCGCGCGCGCCGCGAGGCGGCAGTGGGCCGAGGTGGCCGAGCTGCTCGACGCGTCGTACCGTCGCACGGCCGGGCGTGGTCTCGTGGCACAGCTCGACGACCTCGGGTGAGCGGCGACTGCGCCGACCAACCGGCACGAGTGCGGTGTGGGCTGCCGAGCTGGCCGGCAAACCGGTCACCTGCCGGTCGGTCGGTTCGCTCTCACGGCTCGCTCGGCCACGCGGCGTACTCGTCGGGCGCGTAGGTGCGGTCGAGCGCTTTCTGCGTCTCCCAAACCCGCTGCGGCACCTGGGGGCTGCCGACCGAGACGTTGTCGTAGTCGGCCCGGATCTCGGCGAGCCGGAGGAGGGCGGCCGGCAGGTCGGCGACCCCGACCGCCCCCACCTCGCCGAGCTCGCGGCGGATCACGCCGTAGCGACGGGAGGCCGTCTCGTGCGCCAGCCGTTTGTCGTCGAGCCGCAGGAAGGTCTGCAGGGCCGTGAGCAGGGCCGCGAGCAGGCTGGCCAGGGCGATGACCATGCGCCGGTCGGCGAGCTCGCCGGCCGCGAGGGCGCTGCCGGCGAACCCGCCGAGGAGCACGGCCGGCA
>JALYVC010000438.1 GCA_030853445.1 Actinomycetota bacterium
GCACGACGCCGCGACCGCACGGAAGGAAGGTGTCGCACCCTCGGGTGCGCGAGCTATGTTCTTCTACATCGTGAGGCGGCTGGGAGCCGTCGTCATCATGCTCCTCATCATCAGCCTCACGACCTTCCTCGTGTTCTTCGCGTCGCCCATCGACCCGGCGGCCCTCACGTGCTCCAAGAACTGCACGCCGGCGGTCATCGAGGGCAACCGGGTCAAGCTCGGCTTCGACAAGCCGATCCCGGTGCAGTACGGGCAGTTCCTCAAGGGATTCTTCGTCGCCCGCGACTTCCCCGACAACCCCGAGCTGAAGAAGACCAACCCTGCCGCGGTCTACACCTGTGCCGCGCCGTGCCTGGGCTACTCGCAGCTGCAGGTGCGCAGCGTGACCGAGATCGTCAAGGAGGGTCTGCCGATCACGGCGTCGATCGCCATCGGGGCCTTCCTCATGTGGATGGTCTTCGGTGTGCTGTTCGGCATCATCGCGGCCCTCAACCGTGGGCGATGGCCCGACCGGCTCCTCGTCGGGGTGAGCCTCGTCGGCTACTCCCTGCCCTCCTTCTTCATCGGCCAGGTCCTCCTGGTCTTCGTCGCCATCAAGGGTTTCGTGCCCATCCCCAGCTACACCCCGATCACCGAGAACGTCGGCCTGTGGGCGCAGGGCATCTTCCTGCCCTCGGTCACGCTCGCGGCCGTCTTCGCCGCGTCGTACGTGCGTCTGACCCGCGCCTACATGATTGAGACCATGTCGGAGGACTACATCCGCACCGCTCGCGCCAAGGGGGTCAAGGAGTCGGTGGTCGTGCGGCGGCACGGGCTGCGTGCAGCCCTGACGCCGATCGTCACAGCGGCCGGCCTCGACCTCGGCGGCCTGCTCGGCGGGGCGATCATCAGCGAGCAGGTCTTCTCCTTCAACGGGCTCGGCAAGACCGCGATCCTCGGCATCCAGCAGACCGACCTGCCGGTCATCGTGGGTATCGTCGTCGTGGCATCGTTCTTCATCGTCATCGCCAACCTCGTGGTCGACGTGCTCTACGGAGTCATCGACCCCCGAGTGCGGATGTCCTGAAGGCGGGAAGGAGAGCGACATGAGCACCACCACCAGCCCCCGGGGGTCTGCCCCCGTCACCAGCGGCGCAACCGTCGCCTATCTGTCCCTGCGCGACGTCAAGGTGCACTTCCCGACCGACGACGGCCTGGTCAAGGCGGTAGACGGCCTCAGCTTCGACCTCGAGCGGGGCAAGACCATCGGGATCGTCGGTGAGTCCGGATCAGGGAAGTCGGTGACGAGCCAGGCGATCCTCGGACTGCACCGGCGCACCAAGGCGCACGTCTCGGGTCAGATCATCCTCGACGGCGAGGACCTCACGACCGTCAAGGGTGAGCGCCTGCGCCAGCTGCGCGGCAACAAGATGGCCATGGTCTTCCAGGACCCCCTGTCGGCCCTGCACCCGTACTACACCGTCGGCGCGCAGATCATCGAGGGCATCCGGGTGCACCACTCCGACATGTCGAAGTCGGCGGCCAAGAAGCGGGCCGTCGAGATGCTCGGGCGGGTCGGTATCCCCAGCCCGCAACGCCGGGTCGACCAGTACCCCCACGAGTTCTCCGGCGGGATGCGTCAGCGCGCCATGATCGCCATGGCCCTGGCCAACGACCCGTCGCTGCTCATCGCCGACGAGCCGACCACGGCGCTCGACGTCACCGTGCAGGCGCAGATCCTCGACCTCATGCGCGACCTGCAGCGCGAGTTCGGCTCGGCCATCATCATGATCACCCACGACCTCGGGGTGGTGGCCGAGATGGCTGACGACATCCTCGTGATGTACGGCGGCAAGGCGGTGGAGTACGGCCCGGTCAACGAGGTCTTCTACCGGCCGAGCCACCCCTACGCCTGGGGTCTGCTGAGCTCGATGCCCCGTCTCGACCGGGCTCGCAAGGCGCGCCTCGACCCGGTGCCGGGCAACCCGCCGTCGCTGATCAACGTGCCGTCGGGCTGTTCCTTCCACCCCCGGTGCGCCTTCCGCGACCAGGTGCCGGGTGACGCGTGCTCCAAGGTCGTCCCCGACCTCACCGAGACCGCGCCGGGGCACCTCGACCGGTGCCACCTGACGCGTGAGCAGAAGACGCAGCTCTTCGACGCCGTCATCAAGCCGCGACTGTGACAAGGGGCAGGCCATGACCGACGACCACCTCCCCGCCCCTGCGCAGAGCGACAAGGCCACCATGACCGACGACACCCTCGCCCACCCGACCGCTCCTGCCGCGGCCACCCGCCAGGACGGCCAGGAGGCCGGGGCCCTGCGCGACTCCCCGAGCCGCACCGGCACCCCGCTGCTGCGGCTGACCGACCTGAAGAAGCACTTCCCCCAGTTCCGTCAGACCCTGATCCGTCGACCGGACGCACCGGTCAAGGCGGTCGACGGGATCTCCTTCGACCTCTACCCCGGCGAGACCGTCGGGCTGGTGGGGGAGTCGGGCTGTGGGAAGTCCACGGCGGGGCGCACCATGCTGCGCCTGCTCGACCCCACCGGGGGCCGGATCGAGTTCGAGGGACAGGACATCACCGAGACCAAGGGTGACGATCTGCGCCTCCTGCGCCGTCAGATGCAGATGGTCTTCCAGGACCCTTACGGCTCGCTCAACCCGCGCCAGACCGTCGGGTCGATCATCGCGGCGCCGTTCGAGATCCAGAGCCTCAAGCCCGAGGGCGGCAACCGCAAGGCCGTCCAGGGGCTGATGGAGCGTGTCGGTCTCAACCCCGAGCACTACAACCGCTATCCGCACGAGTTCTCGGGTGGTCAGCGCCAGCGCATCGGTGTCGCGCGGGCGATCGCGCTCGAGCCCCAGCTGGTCGTCTGCGACGAGCCGGTGTCGGCGCTCGACGTGTCCATCCAGGCCCAGGTGATCAACCTGCTCGAGGACATCCAGCAGGAGTTCGGCATCGCCTACGTCTTCATCGCCCACGACCTGTCGGTGGTGCGCCACATCTCCGACCGCGTCGTGGTGATGTACCTCGGCAAGGTCATGGAGGAGGCGCCCCGCGACACGCTCTACGAGCAGCCGCAGCACCCCTACACCCACGCCCTGCTCTCGGCGGTGCCGACTCCCGACCCGGCCCGGGAGTCGTCGAAGGAGCGGATCCTGCTCAAGGGCGACCTGCCTTCTCCGCAGAACCCGCCCAGTGGCTGCGTCTTCCGCACCCGCTGTCCGAAGGCCCAGGACCGGTGCGCGTCCGAGGTGCCCCTGCCCGTCGAGGTGGCCCCCGGCCACCGGGTGGCTTGCCACTTCCCCGAGGTGCGCAAGGTCATCTGAGCGGCCGGCCATGACGAGGCTGCTCTTCGTCCACGCACACCCCGACGACGAGACCCTCACCTGCGGGGTGACGATGGCCCACCACGTGGCGCGCGGCGACGACGTGCACGTGCTCACCTGCACGCTGGGTGAGGAGGGCGAGGTGATCCCGTCCGGGCTCGCGCACCTCGAGGGGGGCCCCGGCGACCCCCTGGGGCCGTGGCGCCGGGTCGAGCTGCGAAACGCGATGCAGCGCCTGGGCGTGGAGCACCACGTGCTGGGGGAGGACACGGCGGCGGGCGCTCCCTCCCGCTACCGCGACAGCGGCATGGCCGGTAGGCCGGGTGCCCACCACCCGCGCGCCTTCGCCAGTGCCCCGGTGCAGCAGGCGGCGGCGATCGTCGCCGCGCACGTGGCGGCGTTGCGCCCCGAGGTCGTCGTCACCTACGACCCGCACGGGGGATACGGCCATCCCGACCACATCCAGACCCATCGCGTGACCCGGGCAGCGCTGGCCGGGCTCGACCCCGCAGAGCGACCCGAGCGGGCCTTCGAGATCCGCATGCCGCACACGTGGGCGCAGGAGGACCGAGCGTGGGTGCGCGAGCACGTGGTCCCCGGAGCCCACCACGAGTCGACCCGTCGACGTCTCGTCCTGCCCGGGGTCGACGACCCCTACCCGGTGGGTGTCGTCGACGACACCGAGGTGAGCCACGTCGTGCACGCCCCGGAGACGGTCGAGACCCAGGCCAGCGCCCTGCAGGCCCACGCCACCCAGCTCGTCGTCTACCGCGCGGACCAGGACCTGCCCGGGAGCGTCGGCACCCCGTTCTACGCCCTGAGCAACCAGGTGGCGACCAGGCTGCCCGGCCGCGAGGGCTTCTGGCGCGTCGACCCCGGATCCTGGGCCGGAGTTCCCCCGTCGTCGTCGACCGGTTGGGCCGAAGGTCTGACCGCGCAGTGAACGGGACGGCGCACGGCCCGTGCGGGACGTACGCGACGTGCGGAACAATGGTCAGGTGACCCTCACCCCCCCGACCTCTGACGCCTTCCGTCAGGCCATGGGCCGGTTCGCCACCGGGGTCACGGTCGTCACGACCCTCACGGGCGCCGTGGACCATGCCATGACCGCCAACGGGGTGCTGTCGGTGTCGCTCGACCCGATGCTGCTGCTCGTCTCGGTCGAGCAGGAGGCGCGATGGCACGACGCCGTGCTCGAGGCGGGTCGGTGGGGCGTGAGCATCCTCGCTGCCGACGACCGGGCCACGGCGCTGTGGCTGGCCACCCGGGGGCGCCCGCTGCACGACCAGCTGGCCCGGGTGCCGGTGACGCGGGGCCCGGCGACGGGAGTCGCCCTGCTCGGCAACGCCTTGGCAACGATTGAGTGTCAGACCGTCAACACCGTGCCGGCGGGCGACCACACCCTGGTGGTGGGCGAAGTACTCTCCGTAGAGATCGCCGACCACCCGGGTGACGCCCTCCTCTTCTACCGAGGTGGGTTCGCCGCCTTGACCTGACACGCTTCGAGGGGGACAACCACCGTGGCTGCGGACGACACCCGCGCGACGTGGCTTCGCCTGCTTGCGGCCGTCCTCGTCGTCGGCGCAGCGTATGTCGCGCTGGCGGTCGTGGTCGGGCGACAGGTGCCGTCCCGGGCGAGTGTCGAGGGGGTCGACGTGGGCGGCATGAGGCCGACCGCGGCGGCGGCCGTGCTCAAGCAGAACCTGGCCCAGCGGGCGTCGGCCCCGGTCGTGGTCACCGTCGGCGACACCGGGCGCACCCTCAAGGTCGACCCGAGCTCGTCCGGGCTCTCGCTCGACGTCGACGCGACCCTGGCCGACATGTCGGGATTCACGCTCAACCCGGTGAAGATCTGGCAGCACCTCACCGGTGGTGTCCACCGGGCGGTCGAGACCTCGGTCGACACCGCGCAGCTCGCCGAGGCCGTGCGCGCCGGCGCCACCACGGTCGACACACCGGCGCGCGACGGGACGGTCACCTTCACCGGGGGGCGGGTGGCGGTCACCCCGGCCCAGGTCGGCACGGCCGTCGACGTCGCCGACCTGGTGCGCCGCATCGCCGACGGCTACCCTCACCTGCCGTCGCTCGTTGCTCGGGTGCGGACGGCTTCCCCCACCGTGACCCAGGCCAAGGTCGACGCGGCGGTGAGCTCGTTCGCCCGACCCGCGATGTCGGCCCCGATCTCCCTCGTGCTGGCCGACCGCACGCTGCCCCTCGTGCCCACCCAGCTCGCCCCCCTGTTGTCGATGACGCCCGACGACGAGGGCACCCTGCGCCCGACGATCGACCGGGCCGGCGTCACGCAGCTGGTGACCGGGCTGGCCGAGAGCTCCCTCCCGCAGGCCCTGGACGCCGGCATCGAGCTCAAGGGCGCCACACCGACGGTCGTGCCCGGGGTGGCCGGTCTGACCGTCGACGCGGCCACGGTTCCTGATGTCGTGCTGGCCGCCCTCACCGACCCTGCCCGCACGGCGCGGCCCAAGACCACACCGACACCCCCTGCCTTCACGACGCAGCAGGCCAAGGCCCTCGGGGTCAACGAGGTGATCGCCAGCTTCGACTCGACCTTCCCGGTGAACCCCTCGCGCACGGCCAACCTCGTGGCCGCCTCCAACACGATCGACGGCACGTTGGTCAAGCCGGGAGGGACCTTCTCCCTCAACGGGATCCTCGGAAAGCGCACCGCCGACAAGGGGTACCAGGAGGGCTACGTCATCGAGGGTGGTCGGCTGGTCAAGGGCACTGGTGGTGGCATCTCGCAGGTCTCGACGGTGGTCTACAACCTCGCGTGGTTCGCCGCCGCCGAGCTCGTCGAGCACACCGCCCACTCGTTCTACATCTCGCGCTACCCCGAGGGTCGTGAGGCCACGGTCTACTGGCCGACCATCGACAACACGTGGAAGAACACCAGCCCCTACGGCATGTACGTGCAGATGTACGTCGCCGACAACCAGGTGCACGGCCGCATCTGGAGCACCAAGGTCTTCGACGTGACCTCGACGAAGGGCCCGCGCAGCAACGTCCACACCGGCCGCACCTACAGCGACGACAGCGTGGTCTGCGTGCCGCAGCCCGGCAGCCCCGGCTTCGACGTCACCGTGACCCGGGTGATCTCGCAGAAGGGCAAGGTCGTGACGTCGGAGTCCTACACCACCAAGTACGACCCCGAGGACGTCATCACCTGCACCAACCCGAACCACGCCAACTGACGCAAGACCCCGTCGGGCGACTGTCGGGTGGGTCGCGGGGGGTCCTGAAGTGCGGCTCAGGTGGGTGGGTCGAGGTAGACGTACGCGTGGTGGGTGGTGAAGCCGAGGCCGGTGTAGAGCTCCCGGGCGGCAGCGTTCCCGGCCTCGACCTGCAGGTACATCGAGGCCATCGCATGGTCCCGGGCGAGGGCGGCCAGCGCCGACATGAGGGCGACGGCCAGCCCCTGCCGACGCTGGTGCGGGTCGACCCAGACCGCATGGATCCCCGCCCACCCCGGGTGGACCGACATCCGCGCCACGGCCGACAGGTGACCGGGCGCACCGGCGCGGGCGAAGAGCTGGCCGGCCGAGCCGGTCAGCACCTGCTCGGTCACCCCGGGGAGGATGCTGCGCTGCCGGGCGTAGGTCGTGAGCCAGTGGGGGGTGAGGGTGGCGTCGACCTCCACCGGGGGGGCGTCCCCCCGCAGGGGCGGGACGGCCGACGTGGCGCCCGTCAGGGTCAGCGTCGGCTGCACGGCGCGATACCCCCGCGCCAGCAGCTCGGCGCCGACGGGGTGCGCGGCCACGAGGCGCCGTACGACGTCCTGCTCGCCCAGCTCGGCCAGCTCGGCCGGGCCCACCGGCCCAGCGCCCTCGCGGGGCAGGTCGAGATGGAAGCGGGCAGCGAGGTCGCGAGCGGCGTACCAGCGCTCGACCTGGTCGAGGGCCGCTGGCAGCGGCAGGCCCGGGTCGCCGTGGGGCAGGACGCTGTTGCCGCGACCGGTGAAGCCGCCCGAGGCGCGCAGCAGCCACCCGCCCAGCCCGACCGACTCGACCGCAGGCCAGCCGTCGGCCATCATCCGCCCCAGGTCGGCGACCCCGACCGTCAGGTGGGGTCGGCCGGGCCGCTCCTGCCGGGGAGGGATCTCGCGCACCGCGACGACGACCTGCCGGGGCAGGGTCACCGAACCGCTGGACGTCGTGAGGGTCACCGACGCCTCGTCCACGGTCGACACGAGACCCACGACGTCGGTCATCGACGGGGTGGAACCCGGCGCGAGGCGGTAGCGCACCACGACCCGCGCTCCGGGCCTCAAGGGGAGCGGCGCGGGGACGGCGGGCTCCATGGGTCTCCCTCCGGGTTCGGGGCTGGTCGGCGAGGCCCCCGGGGCGTGTCGACAGGCTGGACTCGGCATACTAGAGGGCAGTCAGTGCACCACCAGGAGCACCACCCGGAGCAGACCTGCAGCCTGTCTCCAGCCCGTCTCGTCGAAGGACCTCGCCCCATGACCTACGTGATCGCCCAGCCCTGTGTCGACCTCAAGGACAAGGCGTGTATCGAGGAGTGCCCGGTCGACTGCATCTACGAAGGTGAGCGCTCGCTCTACATCCACCCCGACGAGTGCGTCGACTGCGGTGCGTGCGAGCCGGTCTGCCCCGTGGAGGCCATCTACTACGAGGACGACACGCCGGCCGAGTGGGCCGACTACTACAAGGCCAACGTCGAGTTCTTCGACGACCTCGGTAGCCCGGGCGGCGCGGCGAAGCTGGGCATGATCCCCAAGGACCACCCCCTCATCGCGGCCCTGCCCCCGCAGGTTCACGCCGAGTGACCAGAGCGACGCGCCGGTGAGCACTGGCCGGATGGCGGGCCTGCCCGACTTCCCCTGGGACTCGCTCGCGCCGCACAAGGCCATGGCGTCCGCGCACGCCGGGGGGATCGTCGACCTCTCGGTCGGCACCCCGGTCGACCCCACCCCGCGGGTGGTCGCCGACGCGCTCGCCGCGGCTGCCGACTCGCCCGGCTACCCTCTCACCGCCGGGACGCCCGCGCTG
>JALYVC010000440.1 GCA_030853445.1 Actinomycetota bacterium
GTCGAGGCACCCGACGGGACGGCCGCGCGGGCGATCGTGCCGTCGTCGAGGGCGACCTCGACCTCGACGGTGGGGTTGCCTCGCGAGTCGAGGATCTCACGGGCTCCGACTGCCTCGATGCTGGCCACGAAGGGCCTCCTTGCCTTGAGTCTGGTTGGGGTGTGGCGCTGAGGATCTGGCTGCTGGGCTACGGGAGGCGAAGAGGTGCGCGCGGTGGGTGAACGGCCCGTGAACAGCTGCTGACGACGCCCCGACGACCACGGGGGAGCCCGCCACCGCTTCAGCACCAGTGCTCGCGAGCCTATCGCCCGGGGCCCGCCGCGCCCGTCAAGGACTCGCCTCGATCCCCACCCACGGCGGCGGGGCCCCTGTAGCATCGGGGTATACCGGTCAGCCCGGTGATCGTTGTGCACAGCTCGGACTCCCCCCGACCCGAGCCCTCCCCCACCACGAACCCTCCGAAGGGGACCTCCGTGTCAGCCAGCCGTGACGGCGCGTACCGCCGGAAGTCACGCACTCGCCTCCGCCGGGCCTATACCACGGGCCGCGCCTGGGTTCGCTCCCTGACGCCCGGGATCGAGGGGAGCCTGCCCGACGTCATCGTCATCGGCGGACAGCGCTGCGGCACCACGTCGCTCTTCCGCTACCTCGCCGCCCACCCCGACGTCGTCACCCCGAGGTCCAAGGAGCTCAACGCCCTCAGCCTGCACTACGGCAAGGGCGCCGACTGGTACGCCGGGCACTTCCCGGCCAAGGGCCCCAGTCAGCGGGCCCTGGAGGCGAGCCCCCTCTACCTCGCTGACCCCCGGGTGCCCTCGCGCGCCGCCGAGCGGGTTCCCGACGCCCTGTTCGTCGCCCTCGTTCGCAACCCGGTCGAGCGCGCCTACAGCCACTACCTGCACAACCTCGAGTACGACGCCGAGGAGCTGTCGTTCGTCGACGCCCTCGCCGCCGAGGACGAGCGGCTGCACGAGGCCCGTCGGCTCGGGCTCGGCAGCCGACGGGGCATCGAGCTGTTCCGCAACGCCTCCTACGTCTCGCGCGGCCTCTACGCCGAGCAGATCGAGCGGTGGCACGCCCACGTCGCCCCGGAGCAGCTGCTGGTGGTGCGGGCCGAGGACTTCTTCGCAGACCCGGCCGCGACCTACGACGAGGTGCTGACCCGCGCCGCCCTGCCCCCCCACGACGGGGTGACGTTCAGCCGGACCAACCACTGGGACGACGACCAGGAGACCCAGCTCACCCCGGCCGTGCGAGCCCGGCTCGAGGAGCAGTTCGCCGACTCCAACGAGAAGATCCGCCAGCTGCTCGGCTGGACCGAGAGCTGGAACCACCAGCCGGCCTGATCCCGCCGGCATCCGACAGCGCCCGGGTCGACGCGGGCTGTGGCCCCTGCGACGGGGACGCCACGGCTGGGGTCAGGGCTGCGAGGCCGCGTGCAGGGTGAGGTCACGCAGCACGCCGCGCAGGGCCTGGTCGGGGTCGATTCCGCTCGACCCGAGCTCGGCGACCAGGGCCAGGAGCCGTTGCCCGGCGCGGGAACGCGGGTCGTCGTACGCCGTCTCGAGGCACGCCTCGAGCAGGTCGTCGCGGCCGCGACGCCGCAGTCGTGAGACGACCTTGGTGGCCCGCGCCAGTGGGGGCAGGGCGACCGGTATGCCGTCGAGCGGCCCCGCGCCGCCCACCTCAGCGCCCGCCGCACCGGCCTTCTGCGCCTTCTCGGCCGCCTTGATCGTCTCCCAGCTGGCCTCGACCGACTCGGAGTCGACGGCGTCGCCACCGACCCCGTCGGCGGCGAAGACGTGCGGGTGCCGGCGGACCAGCTTGGCAACGAGCCCGGCCGCGACGTCGTCGATGTCGAAGGGCTGGCCCTCGTCGTCCTGCGCGACGCGGGCGTGGAAGGCGACCTGCAGCAGCACGTCGCCGAGCTCTTCACGCATGTGCTCGCGGTCGCCCGACTCGATGGCTTCGACCGCCTCGTGGGCCTCCTCGACGAGGTAGGGCACGAGCGTGGCATGGGTCTGCTCGGCGTCCCACGGGCAGCCCCCGGGAGAGCGCAGGCGGTCCATGACCGCCACGACGTCGAGCAGGCGCGAGCCGGGCACGTCGTAGGAGCCGATGACCACCTCGACCTCGGGCGGGTCAGGCAGTCGCGAGACCTCCGAGGCGATGGCGTCGGTCAGGCCGGGGTCACCGTCGGACGAGCCGACCCACACCACGGCCCCCAGCGCCGTGGCCCGGTCGACCAGGTCGCGCGCGGCAGCGGCCTGTCCGTCGGTGGCCAGGAGCTGTACCGGCACCCCCACGGTGCGCAGCGCCTCGACCTGAGGCTCGGCGTCGCGGCCGACTACGAGGGCGGCCTCGTCGAGGGCCAACCACGCATCCCGGCTGAGCAGCCCCGCGGGGACTCGTGGGGTGGTGAGCAGGAGGGTGAGCCGGCCGGGGCTCACGCGTTCGCCCGGGTCACTGCTGCGGTGCGGCCGGGGTCGTCGCTGCGGGGTTGGGGCTGCCGGGCTTGATCCAGCCGGGCGTCAGCGTCTTGAGCACGAAGGGCGCGGTGGCGTCGAAGGTGCCGTAGCGCGGTGCGAGCTGGACCTTCGCCGACCGCAGGTCGGCCTCGAGGGCGGCGGCCGCCGCCTGGGGCAGCTGCCCCTGCTGGAAGAGGCTGGCCACCGTGACGGCCTGCAGCAGGTCACGCGTGGCGGGGGCCGGGTCGCCCACCCGGGCGAGCGCGGCTGCGTAGCTCGCGTCGGGCTTCCACCCGCCGGTGCGGGTGGCCCACGGCCCGATGATCTTGGCGTTGACCAGGAAGGGCAGCACCTGCTGCTCGGTCGCAGGCGTGCCGTTGGAGGGTGCCGCGAAGGTGGCGTTGTACTGCCGGGTCGCGGTCGCGAGGTCGACGGTGCTCACCGCGGACCCGTTGACGACGGCAGCCGACTGCGCCTTGTCGATCGTGCTGCACCCGGCCACCCCTGCGGCGACGGCTGCGGCGAGCAGCCCGGTGGCGAGTGAGCGACCAGCGGTCGGGCGCGTGGGCAGCTTGGGCAGCATGGAAGGGTCCTTCCGCGTGGGCGGGCCGGGGGGCCGGAGGCCCTGAGCTGGCCCCATTGTGCGCTCTCCGGCGAGGGGCGTGCTCACCGGGCCCCCTGGGTCTGCGCGGCGCGCGCCCCCGAGGCGATGTCGTCGAGCAGCACGGCCCGCAGCAGCTCGGTGGCCCACCGCAGGATCGCCTCGTCGCGCAGCGGCTTGCCCGCGACCCGGGCCGTCGTCGGGTGCGGCACCAGGATGGTGTGCAGCGCGGCCTTGGCGATCGTGCCGGGGTAGAGCCGCATCAACCGCACGTGCTGGCTCTCGCGCAGCTCCACCGGCCCGAAGCGCACCGTCCTGCCCTGCACCGCGATGTCGCCGATGCCCGCGGCGCGCGCGACGGTGCGCAGCCGGGCCACGTCCAGCAGCGTCTCCGCCGGTTTCGGCGGTGCGCCGTAGCGGTCACGCAGCTCGGCCTCGATCTCGACGACCTGCGCCTCGTCGACGACGGCAGCCAGCTTCTTGTAGGCCTCGAGCCGCAACCGCTCCCCCGGGATGTAGTCGTGGGGCAGGTGGGCGTCGACCGGCAGCTCGATCTTGATCTCGGCCGGGGAGCTGTCCCCCTCGCCGCGGTAGTCGGCCACCGCCTCGCCGACCATCCGGATGTAGAGGTCGAAGCCGACCCCGGCGATGTGGCCCGACTGCTCCCCACCGAGGAGGTTGCCCGCCCCGCGGATCTCGAGGTCCTTCATCGCGACCTGCATGCCCGCACCGAGGTCGGTGTGGCTCTGGATGGTCATCAGGCGGTCGTGGGCGAGCTCGGTGAGCGGCTTCTCGGGCGGGTAGAGGAAGTAGGCGTAGGCGCGCTCCCGCCCGCGCCCCACCCGCCCGCGCAGCTGGTGCAGCTGGCTCAGGCCGAAGGCGTCGGCCCGCTCGACGATGAGGGTGTTGGCGTTGGAGATGTCGAGGCCGGTCTCGACGATCGTCGTGCAGACGATGACGTCGAACCTGCGCTCCCAGAAGTCCTGCACGACCTGCTCGAGGCGGTGCTCCCCCATCTGCCCGTGGGCGGTCGCGATCCGGGCCTCCGGCAGGAGCTCACGCAGCCGCGAGGCGGCCCGCTCGATCGAGCTGACCCGGTTGTGCACGAAGAACACCTGACCGTCACGCAGCAGCTCGCGCCGGACGGCGGCCACGATCTGCCGCTCCTCGTAGCCCCCGACGTAGGTGAGCACCGGGTGACGCTCCTCGGGCGGGGTGAGCAGCGTCGACATCTCGCGGATGCCGGTGACCGCCATCTCGAGGGTGCGCGGGATGGGGGTCGCCGACATCGAGAGCACGTCGACCGCGGTGCGCATCGACTTCAGCT
>JALYVC010000447.1 GCA_030853445.1 Actinomycetota bacterium
TGCACCGGGCCGCCCTGTCCGACCTCGTCTCACGCGTGTCGGCGCTCGCCGACCACGTGCCCGAGCTGGCCCGTGTGCACCTCAACCCGGTCAACGCCTGGTCGGGAGGGGTCGACGTGCTCGACGCTGAGATCTCGGTGCGACCCGAGCTCACCCGACGCAAGGACGCCGACCGGCGGGCGATGACGTAGTCCAGGGCGCTCCCCGTGCGGCGCTTAGACTCGCCCGGTGACTCAGACGCGACAAGGGATCCGTGCGCGCCAGGGCTCCACCCCCATCGCAGCGCTGGGGGGTCCGGTGATCCGTCACGACATCCAGGCACTGCGGGCTCTCGCGGTGTCGTCCGTGGTGATCTACCACCTCTGGCCGAACCGGCTCCCCGGTGGCTACGTGGGGGTCGACGTGTTCTTCGTCGTCAGCGGGTTCTTGATCTCCACGCACCTGCTCGCTGAGCTCGAGCGGACCGGTGGGCTGCGTCCGTTGCACTTCTGGGCCCGGCGGATGAAGCGGCTCGTGCCGGCGTCGGCGTTGGTGCTTCTAAGCACGACAGTGGGCATAGTGGCGCTGGCTTCGCGTGACCGCTGGGCTCAGGACCTCGCCGAGATCGTCGCGTCGGCCGTGCAGCTGGAAAACTGGCGGCTGGCCCACGACGCCGTCGACTACCTGGCGTCCTCTAACGTGGAGTCGCCAACCCGCCACTTCTGGTCGCTCTCGGTCGAAGAGCAGTTCTACGTGGGGCTGCCGCTGCTGCTCCTGCTCACCAGCTGGCTCGGCCGGCTCCGCGGGCCCCGAGGTGCCGCCTCGTCACGTGTGCCGGTCGTCGTGATGTTGACGGTGGTGGGCGCGGCCTCCCTCGGCTACTCCGTGCTCCTGACGTCCACGACGCCGAGCGTGGCGTACTTCTCCACCTTCACGCGTGCGTGGGAGTTCGTGGCCGGTGCACTGCTCGGCGCTGTAGGCGTGTCGTCGCGTCGGCACTCGTTCCTGCCGTGGGTGGGCGTTGCGGCGGTCCTCGTCGGATGTGTCGCCTACGGTGCTGGCACCCCGTTCCCGGGCTACGCGGCCGCACTCCCCGTCGCTGGCACGACCCTGGCCCTGTGGTCTGGTGCGGGCTCAGCGCTAGCGCGTCTCGGGCGGGTCGCGCCAGTCGCCCTGCTCGGATCGGTGTCCTACGCCGCCTACCTTTGGCACTGGCCGCTGCTTACTCTGCTCCCGGGGGCCACCGGCAGGGCGCTCACCACCGTCGACAAGCTGATCGTGATCGGGTTGACCATTGCGCTGGCCTGGCTGTCCACCCGCTTCGTCGAAGAGCCCATCCGCTTCGCTCCCCGGCTCCTCGGAAGACGGCGACCGCGTACGGTCGTCCTGTGGTGCGCCGCCACGACGAGTGTCGTGGTCGTTCTCGCGCTCGGTCTCGCCCAGCACCAGGCCACGGTGGATCAGCAGAGTCTGCAAAACGCGCGATCCGCCCTCGCAAGCCCGACCGACTGCCTCGGCGCGCGGGCGATGGATCCGGCCGTTTCACCCTGCGTCGATGCGAGTCTCGACGGTGTCCTGCTGCCGGACCCCGGGGCTGTCGCGAAGGACGACGACAACAAGGAGGCGTGTTGGGGCAGCGACGCCGACGGCCATCCGCACGTTTGTCCCCTCGGGCCGGCCACCGGCTTCACAAAGCACCTCCTCGCCATCGGCGACTCGCACAACAACGTTTTCATCGGGGCCTTCCGCCGGGTCGCTGAGCAACGCAACTGGCGCATCGACGTCACCGGTACGGGTGGGTGCTACCTAACGGCGTCACCCCAGCAGCAACCGTCCGCTGAGCTCGCCGCGGGCTGCGCGAAATGGAAGTCCGCAGTCCTCGAGATCGCGCGCAGTGCCCACCTGGACGCCATCATCGTGACTCACTCCCGCCTTGATCATCCGGCCATCGACGCCACCGGTGCCGTCACGCGGTCTGCCATTGTGGGTGGGCTCGTCGATGCCTGGAGGTCCTTGCCCGATGTGCCGATCGTTGCCATCCTCGACAACCCCATGATGACGCCCGACACGACGGCGTGCATCATCCGCGAAGGCAGCCAGGCAGCGACCGCGTGCGCCATCCCCAGATCTCAGGCGATGCGCGGGGTGGACGGTCAGGTGGAGGCCGCGGCGCGGGTGCCACAGGCGCGGGTGGTCGACCTCACGGCGTTCTACTGCACGGCGACGGTCTGCCCGCCGGTCATCGGCCACGTCGTCGTATACCGGGACTCGTCGCACCTGTCCGCAACCTACGCGGAGAGCCTCACGCCCTACCTCGAACGCGGGGTCGTGACGGCGCTCGGGTGGTGACCATCCTCGGGCCCGAATGCGGTCACAACTTCCGCTCGAGTTGCACCGCGGTGCTCTCCCGCTCGCCTACCGTCGGTACCCACCCGGTGGCGGTCCATCTCCCTGAAAAAGATGGCCGTTCAGCTCGAGGAGGGTCCGAGAGCTCCGCGGGCCTACGTCACCGGGCCGTCCTGCTCCCGCGCCCCGGACGGGCGCCGCGTGCGACCCTCCCAGCCGTCGAGTCGCTGGTCGACGTCGAGCCGCAGCAGGGCGACCTCCTCGGCCACGGTCCTGGTGGTCTCCTCGAGCCGCGAGAGCTCGAGGCTCAGCTGGATGCACACGACGAGCAGGGCGAGGAAGGCGAGGA
>JALYVC010000452.1 GCA_030853445.1 Actinomycetota bacterium
AGCCGGCGCACGCCGACCCGTCGACGCCCGTCGGAGCCCGGGTCGCCTTCGCCCGACGGGTGCGTGACGAGCTCGACCGGCGCAAGCGTCGGCTCGGGGTCCTCGGATACGACGACCTGCTCAGCCAGCTCGCCGACGCGCTCGCCGACGAGCAGGCCCCGGCCCGGCAGCGGATGCGAGAGCGGTGGCGCGTGGTGCTCGTCGACGAGTTCCAGGACACCGACCCCGTGCAGTGGCAGGTGCTCGACCGGGCCTTCAGCGGCCAGGCGACGATGGTGCTCATCGGTGATCCGAAACAGGCCGTCTACGCCTTCCGCGGCGGTGACATCGTCACCTACCTCGCGGCTGCCGACACCGCCACCTCCGCGCGCACCCTCGGCACGAACCAGCGTAGTGACGCCGGCCTCGTCGCCGGCCTGCAGACCGTGCTGCGCGGCGCGGCCCTCGGCGACGAGCGGATCGTCGTCCGCGAGATCGACGCCGCCCACGACGCGACCCGTCTGGTGGGCGCGCCGTCCACGGCGCCGTTCCGCTTGAGGATCCTCGACCGCTACTCGATGGGCCTCGACCCCGGCAAGACGGCCCCCGTCTCCGAGCTGCGCGAGGAGGTCGCCCAGGACCTTGCGGCCGACGTCGCCACCCTGCTCGCCTCCGGCGCGACGTTCGACGGGCGCACGCTCCTGCCGCGCGACGTCGCCATCCTCTGCCGCACGGCCGCCCAGTGCCGTGTGGCCCAGTCTGCGCTCGAGGCGGCCGGGGTCCGCTGCGTCTACACCGGTGCGGGGTCGGTCTTCCGTCCCGATGCCTCCGGTCGTGCCGCCGAGGCGGCGGGGGCCTGGCTCGCCCTGCTCGAGGCGATGGAGCAGCCGCACCGCAGCAACCGGGTGCGGGCCGCGGCGCTCACGCCCTTCCTCGGCCACACCGTCGCCGACCTCGACGCGGGGGGAGAGGCGCTCACCGACCGGGTCACCGACACCGTGCGTGACTGGGCGGTGCTGCTGCGCGCTCGTGGCGTGGCGGCCGTGCTCGAGGTGGCCTCGGCCCGCGGCGGCCTGGCCGCCCGCGTCCTGGCCCGACCCGGTGGTGAGCGCCTGATGACCGACCTGCGGCACGCCGGTGAGGCGTTGCACACGGCGGTGCGACGAGACGGGCTGGGCCTGCCCGGCCTCATCGGCTGGCTGCGCGAGCAGATGTCCGACGAGCACGTCGCCGTCGCCTCCGAGCGGGCCCGACGGCTCGACTCCGACGCCTCCGCGGTGCAGGTGATGACCGTCCACGTCAGCAAGGGGCTGCAGTTTCCCGTGGTCTACCTGCCGGGCCAGAGCGACCTCTACGCCGGGGGCACCCCGCGCACCCTGCGCTACCACGACGACGCCGGCACCCGCTGCCTCGACGTCGGTGGTGACCCCACCGCCGACGTGGTCGACCGGGTGCGGCGCGAGGAGCTCGCCGAAGAGCTGCGGGTGCTCTACGTCGGCCTCACGCGGGCCCAGTCGCAGGTCGTCGCCTGGTGGTTCCCGAGCGCCCGCAACACCGCAGCCTCCCCCCTGCACCGCATCCTCTTCGGACGGGGCCCGGGTGAGGCGCAGGTGCCCGACGAGGTCGCCGTCCCCGACGACCGCACCGTGGTGCTGCGAGCGCGGGAGTGGCAGGAGCGGGGTGGGCCGGTGGTCGAGCCCGCGAGGCCCGGGGCCGCCCCACCGCCGCCGGCCGGTGCCGACCGGGCCACCATGGGTGTGCGCACCTTCCGACGCGACGTCGACCACGGGTGGACGCGTACGTCCTACACCGGGCTCACCAGCGCCGCCGAGTCGGCCGGGGCGCACGACCCGCTCACCTCCACCAGTGAGCCCGAGAGCGTGCCCCGCGACGACGAGCCCGAGATCGTGACGAGGACGACCGCCCACGGGCCGACCACCCGCTCGCCGATGGCCGACCTGCCCGTGGGGGCGACCTTCGGGTCACTCGTCCACGCGGTGCTCGAGCACGCCGACCCCGCTGCCCCCGAGCGCGGTGGTGACTGGCGGGCCGAGCTGGGCCACCACGTGCGCGAGCAGCTGGTCCGCTGGCCCGTCACCCTCGACCCCCAGGTGCTCGTCGACGCCCTCGTCGCGGTCGCAGACACACCCCTGGGGCCCCTGGCGGCGACCACCCTGCGGCAGGTCGCGACGGTCGACCGGCTCCGCGAGCTCGACTTCGAGCTGCCGCTGTCGGGCGGTGACGACCGGGAGGCGGCGCGGGCCGCTGACCCGGTCACGCTGCGCGACCTCGCCGTCCTGATGAGGCGCCACCTGCGGGCTGACGACCCGCTGGCGCCCTACGCCGACGTCGTCGACGACCCGTCCTATGCACTCGACCTGCGCGGATACCTCACGGGCTCCCTCGACCTCGTGCTGCGGGTCGACGGGCGCTACCTCGTCGCCGACTACAAGACCAACTGGCTGGGCGACCTCGACGAGGTCGGTCAGGAGTCCCCCCGGCTGTCCGCGCAGGACTACGCGCCCGACCGGCTGGCCGCCGCGATGGGGCACTCGAGCTATCCCTTGCAGGCGCTGCTCTACGCCGTCGTCCTGCACCGGTTCCTGCGCTGGCGGGTGCCGGGCTACCTCCCCGACCGGCACCTCGGTGGTGTGCTCTACCTCTACGTGCGGGGGATGTGCGGTCCGCTGACACCGGTCGTCGACGGGCAGCCGTGCGGGGTCTTCTCGTGGCGCCCGCCCGTGGCGCTCGTCGAGGAGCTGTCCGACCTGCTCGACGGCCGCGCGCCGGCACCGGCCGGGGAGGGGCCGTGACCATCGAGCGACCCGGGACCTTGCCGTCCGACGACCCGTGGGACCGGCGCCTGGCCCGTCGGGCGACGGGCCTTCTGCGCCGGGCGAACCAGGCTGGTGTGCTCGACGCCTCTGACGTCCACGTCGCCGCGCGGCTCGGCGAGGTCACCGGGGAGGACTCGGAGGCGGTGCTGCTGGCGGCCGCGCTCGCGGTGCGTGCCGTCCGCCAGGGCTCGGTCTGCGTCGACCTCGTCGCGGTCGACCTCGACGGGGGCGACGGCCTCGACGGGGGCGACGGACAGGGGGGCGCGGTGGCTGGCGGCGACGTGGAGGATGGCGGTGTCGATGGCGGGGGTGCCCGCGAGTGGCCCGAGCGCGAGACCTGGACCGACCTGGTGGCCTCGAGCGTCCTCGCCTCCGCCGGGGCGGTGCGGGTGGACGCCGGTGTGCTCTACCTCGAGCGCTACTGGCGCGAGGAGGTGCAGGTCGACGACGACCTGCGCCGTCGCCGCGAGCAACGGCTTCCCCTCGCGGCCCCGGAGCGGCTTGCGCAGGCCCTCGACGCGCACTTCCCGGTACCGACCGCAGGTGTGGCCGAGGGGACGGACGACGGGGTCGCCGACGGGTCAGGCGACTCCGAGCAGGCTGGGCCACCCGACTACGCCGAGCAGCGGGCCGCGGCCGACCTCGCGGCCCGCCACGGCACCAGCGTCCTCACCGGCGGCCCCGGCACAGGGAAGACGACGACCGTCGCCCGGTTGCTCGGCACCCTGCTCGATGTCGACTCGGCGACCAGGGTGGCGGGCGCCCACCACGCACCTCTGGTGGCTCTGGCCGCGCCCACGGGCAAGGCCGCCGCCCGGATGACCGAGGCGCTACGGGACGCCGTTGCGCGTCCCGACTTCCCTGCCACCCACCGCGAGGCCCTCGAGGGCCTCTCGGCGACCACGCTCCACCGGCTCCTCGGTTGGCGTCCCGGGTCGCACACCCGATTCCGCCACCACCGGGGCAACCCGCTGCCCCACGACGTGGTCGTCGTCGACGAGACCTCGATGGTCTCGCTCACCCTCATGGCCCGGCTGCTCGAGGCGCTGCGCCCGCAGGCCCGTCTTGTGCTCGTCGGCGACGCCGACCAGCTCGCGTCGGTCGACGCGGGGGCGGTGCTGCACGACCTGGTCGAGGGGCTCGAGGGGCTCGAGGGGCTCGAGGGCGGCGGCACCGGCTCGGTCGCCCGGCTGCGTCGTGCCCACCGCTACGGCGACACGATCGGGC
>JALYVC010000469.1 GCA_030853445.1 Actinomycetota bacterium
GGGCCGGCCCGCTGCTGGCGCTCGCCGGCGCCGTCGTCGGCGGCCTGTGGTGGCTGCGCAACCTCGTGCTCTTCCACCGCGTGCAGGTCGACGGGGTGGGCGAGGCTGGGCTGCGGGCGCTCTTCGGGCCACCCGACGGCAGGGGCAGCCTCGGTGACTTCCTGCGCGGCTGGCCCTACCTCGTGGCGGTGCGCGTGTGGGGAGGGGTGGGGCTGCCCGACACTCCGGTGCCCTCCGACCTCGTCGTGTGGGGGTGGCCCGCCCTGCTCGTCACGGGACTGCTCGTGGCCGCGGCTCGTCCCTCCCGCCGACCGGGAGCCCGCGTCGGCGTCGCTCTCGTGGCGTGGGTGCCACTGGTGCTGACCCTGCTCGTCGTCGCCTGGGGCTCCTACTCCAGCTACCGCCGCTGGTCCGGGGCCATCCACGGCGCGCAGGGCCGGTACGTCTACCCCCTCGTCGTCGGGCTGGCGGCGGGCGCGGTGGCTGGTGGGGTGCGCCTGCCGCGACGGGCGTCGACGAACCTGCCGGGGGTCCTCGTTGTCGCCGCCATCGCGACCCAGCTCTCCACCTGGGCGATGCTCCTCACCTCGTGGTTCGCCCCCAGTCCCCGCCCGTCGCCGCCCGCACTGTGGGCCGGGCTGCAGGTGCTCGAGCAGGTCTCCCCGCTGCCGGTCCTCGTCACGGTCGCCATGGTGCTCGTCCTCCCGCTGGCCTCAGGGGTGGCCGGTGTGGCCGGCGTGGTGCCCTCGCGGGACAATGGGGTATGACCACCACACAGGCCCCGGACCGCCGCCGGGTCGTCGTCATCGGCACCGGCTTCGGGGGTCTGTTCGCCGTCAAGGCCCTCAAGCGCACCGACGTCGACATCACCCTCATCGGCAAGACCACCGCCCACCTCTTCCAGCCCCTGCTCTACCAGGTGGCCACCGGCATCCTCTCCGAGGGGGAGATCGCCCCGGCCGCACGCGAGGTCCTCCGCCGCCAGCGGAACGTCACGACCCTGGTCGGTGACGTGCGCGAGATCGACGTCGAGGCCCGCACGGTCACCTCCCACCACCTCGGGCGCACCCTCGTGTCGCCGTACGACGACCTCGTGGTCGCCGCCGGAGCCGGCCAGTCCTACTTCGGCAACGACCACTTCGCGCGCTGGGCGCCGGGGATGAAGGACATCGACGACGCGCTCGAGCTGCGCGGCCTGATCCTCGGTTCCTTCGAGCAGGCCGAGATCGCGGCCCTGCGCGGTGACAAGCAAGAGGTCGCGCGGCTGCTCAGCTTCGTCGTCGTCGGCGCGGGCCCCACGGGCGTCGAGATGGCGGGTCAGATCGCCGAGCTCAGCAGCCGCACCCTCAAGCGCGACTTCCGCCACATCGACCCCGGCAGTGCCACGGTGACGCTCGTCGACGGCGCCCGCCAGGTGCTACCGGCCTTCGGCGACCGGCTCGGCGAGATCGCCCAACGTCGGCTCGAGAAGATGGGCGTCGAGGTGGTGCTCGGTGGCATGGTCATCGACGTCGACGCGACCGGCATCGAGATCAAGGACGTCGACAGCGGCTACACCCGGCGCATCGAGTCGATCACCAAGGTCTGGGCGGCCGGGGTCAAGGCCAGCGAGCTCGGGGTCACGCTCGCCGACCAGACCGGCGCGGAGCTCGACCGGTCCGGGCGGATCGCCGTACGGCCCGACCTCACCCTGCCCGACCACCCCGAGATCCACGTCGTCGGCGACATGATCTCGCTCGATGGCCTGCCAGGGGTCGCGCAGGTCGCGATCCAGGGAGCGCGATTCTCCGCCAAGGCGATTCGTGCGCGGATCGCGGGGGAGCAGACCGAGCCGGCGTTCCACTACAGGGACAAGGGGTCGATGGCCACCGTCTCGCGGTTCTCCGCGGTGGCCAGTGTCGGCCGGCTGCGCTTCGGCGGGTTCATCGCCTGGCTGCTCTGGCTGGGCGTCCACCTCGTCTACATCATCGGCTTCAAGAACCGCATCACGACGCTGCTGCACTGGGCGGTGAGCTTCCTCGGCCGGGGGCGGGCGGAGCGGACCATCACCGAGCAGCAGGTCTTCGGCCGCGGAGCGATCGAGCGTCTGGGGGAGGAGCACCAGCCGCGGCTGCCCGACCCCCGCAGCCCCTGAGCCGCGAGGCTGTCGGCGTGATCGCGTAGGGTCGGCGGGTGGCTGACATCGCGTACCCGATCGAGCTCCGCACGCTGGCCAACGGCCTGAGGGTGGTCGTCTCTCCCGACCACGCGGTGCCCACGGTCACCGTCAACCTCTGGGTCGGTGTGGGCTCGCGGCACGAGGTGACCGGCCGCACCGGCTTCGCCCACCTCTTCGAGCACCTGATGTTCCAGGGGTCGCGCGCGGTCGCGTCGGGCGAGCACTTCTCGGCGCTCATGGCCCAGGGTGGTCGCCTCAATGCCACGACGTGGTTCGACCGCACCAACTACTTCGAGACGGTGCCCAAGGGTGCCTTCGAGCTGGCGCTGTGGCTCGAGGCCGACCGCCACGGTCACCTGCTCGAGGCCCTCACGCAGGACAACCTCGACAACCAGCGCGACGTGGTGAAGGAGGAGAAGCGCCAACGCTACGACAACGTGCCCTACGGCAGCGCGCTGCTCGACGTCTACGCCACCGTCTTCCCGGACGACCACCCCTATCACCACCCGACGATCGGGTCGATGGAGGACCTCGACGCGGCCAGCCTCGACGACGTGCACGCCTTCTTCCGCATGCACTACGGGCCGGGCAACACCGTGCTCACCGTCGTCGGTGACGTCGAGCCCGAGGAGGCGTTCGCGGCGGTCGAGCGCTACTTCGGTGTGCTCGCGGCGACATCGCACCCGGTGCCGAAGCCGCCCCACACCCTCGAGCCACTGGCGGCTCCGGTGCGCGTCGAGCGTCGCGAGGCCGTGCCCAACGACCGCCTCTACCTCGCCTTCCGGCTGCCGCCCGACGGCACCGACGACTACTACGCCTGCTGCCTGGCCATGGACGCGATCGGTGGTCTCGCCACCTCGCGCCTCGTGCGCCGTCTCGTGCGCGAGGAGCAGGTGGCCACCGGCCTGAGCGCCCACACCATGGGTCTGGTCGACGGCGTCTCGCTCGGTCTGATCTCGGTCGACGTCGCTGGCGGTGCCGACCCTGACGCGGTCGAGGCGGCGGTCGTCGAGGAGCTCGAGCGCTTCGCCGTCGAGGGGCCGACCGACGCAGAGCAGGAGGCCTCCACCGCCGAGACCGAGCGGGCCTGGCTGAGCGCGCTCGCGAGCATGGACGAACGGGCCGACGCGATCTGCCACTACACACTGCTGCTCGACGATCCCCACTACGTCAACACCTTCCTCGACCGGGTGGCGGCCGTGAGCCCCGAGCAGGTGCGGGCGGTCGCGCAGAGGTGGCTGACGCCATCGGCACGCGCCGTCGTCGCCTACCGGATGACGCACGACCCGGCCGACGCCGACCCGAGCACGCAGGACGAGGAGGTCTCGGTATGACTACACAGAGCCAGAGCATCGACAGCACGAGCCCCGACCCCACGCTGGTGGCGCGACCCGAGGTCGTGCCCCCGCAGCCCTACACCTTCCCGGAGCCGACCCGGCAGACCCTCGCCAACGGGCTGACGGTCGTCGCCTACGACGTGCCTGGGCAGTACGTCGTCTCGGTGCGGCTCGCCCTGCCCCTCCCGCTGGCGACCGAGCCGCGCGAGCGCGAGGGGGTGGCCACGATCCTGGCCCGAACCCTCGACGAGGGGACGACCGAGCACACGTCGGCAGAGTTCGCCGAGCTGCTCGAGCGCAAGGGGGTCGCTCTCGGGGCCGGCGCCTCCGAACCCGGCCTCACCGTCGAGGTCGACGTCACCAAGCGCCACCTCGACTACGCGCTCGACCTGCTGCGCCAGGCGCTCACCGAGCCGGCCTTCCCTGCGGCCGAGGTCGAGCGGCACCGCAAGCAGCGGCTCGCCGAGATCGAGCAGGAGCGCGCCCTGCCCGCCCAGCGGGCGGCGCTCGAGATGCTCTCGACCGTCTATGCACCGACGGAGCGGGCCTCCCGTCCGACCGCCGGGTTGCGCGAGACGGTGGCCGCGATCACCCGCGACGACGTCGTCGCTCTCCACGCCTCCCACGTCGGCCCGGCCGGAGCAACGCTCGTCCTGGCCGGTGACCTCGCGGGGCTCGACGCCATGGCCTCGGTCGAGACCGCGCTCGGTGGCTGGGGCTTGCCCGCCGGCTCGTCGCGCCC
>JALYVC010000470.1 GCA_030853445.1 Actinomycetota bacterium
CGCACGACCAGCGCCCGCCGGTGCGCGCCCGGCTGGTCGTCGGGGGCCGCGTCGGTCTCGGCGGCGGCTCCAGCGAGCGACCACCGAGCGGCGGCCAGGGTCGACTCGACGGCGCCGAGGTGGGCGAGGGCGTGCGGGTCGAGGTCGCGGGTGGACGCCGCGCGGCGCAGCGTGTCGGCCACCCGTTCGGCTCCGCCGAGCCAGCAGGCGGCGACCCCGATCGCCCCGTGCCAGAAGCCGGACCGCTCGAGGTAGGCCGAGCGGTCACCGACGTGGCGGGCAGGCACCCCGGCGAAGGAGACGGTGCCCGTGGCGGTGCCGGCCATGCCGGGGTTGCTCCAGGTCGTGAGGTCGGTGGTGACGCCGGGGTGGTCGAGCGCGACGGCGAGGAGCCTGATGCCGTCGTCGGTGTCGGCCGTCACCAGCGCGTGGGTGGCCAGACCGGCCCCGGAGCACCAGGCCTTCGCGCCGGTGAGGATCCAGCCGTCGTCGGTCTGCGTCGCGGTCAGCCGCGGACGTGGGGGCTCGGCTGCCCAGACACCCCACCACTGGCCGGGGTCGGTGCGCTCGCCAAGGACCTCGGCGAGGATCGCGTCGGCGTCGACGTGGGCCTCGACGAGGCGCCCGACGGCGACGTCATCACGGGAGAGGCGGGCGAGGGTGGCCCAGCGGGTGGCCGTCTCCCCGGCGCCGGGGAGGGGGAGGCCGGCCGCCGTCGAGGCGAGGGCACTGCGCACGGCCGAGCGGGTGTCGGGGTGGGAGGTGACCGGTGGGGCGGGACTCACGCGACCACCCCCTCGGTGAGGGTCAGCTCGAGGGCGGTGAGGTGGCCGGAGAACCCGTGGGGGGTGCGGGTCGAGACCCGCGCCGAGGTGACCACTGGCGTGGCACCGCTCCAGCAGACCGAGGCGCCGACCTCGAGGCAGCGGTCGACGAGGTCGACGTCTTCGTGGACCCGAAGCGGCCGGAAGCCCCCCACCCGCTCGTAGGTCGCTGCGGAGAGGCCGAGGTTCGCTCCGTGGACGTGGCGGTCGCCGGCGCCGGGGGTGTAGTGCGAGGAGTAGACGGGCGGGAGCGCGGGGTGCCGGGCCGACCAGTCGTCCACCTCGACGGTTCCGGCCACGACGTCGGCGCCCAGGCGTGCCGCCGCGAGCTGGTCGACCAGCCAGGTCAGGGGGACCTCGCAGTCGGCATCGGTGCTGGCGAGCCAGCGGTCCGGGCCGCGCGCGGCCACGGCGAAACCAGCGGCACGTGCCGCGCCGACGTTGCGCAGGTCGACGGCCACGGACACGACGTCGTGCGGCACCACCGACTCCGTAGCGTCGGTGCACCCGTCCAGGACGACGACGACCTCGACCGGGAGGCTGAGCTGCCCTGCCGCGGCGCGGATCGAGGCCAGGCACGAGCCGAGGTGCGCTGCCTCGTCGTGGGCGGGCACGACCACGGTCACACCGCCGACGTCTGAAAACCCACCCGAGTGACCCATGGGCAGCAGATACCCCTGCGCCGGGACAAGCAACCCGGGCTTCCGGTCGGTCCCCAGCGGTGACATCCTGCGGGGGCCGGTCCTCATCCTCGGTGGCCCGCTCTCGCCGGCCATCTCGGGCCCGGCGCCCGCACCGGACAAAGGAGCCCCAGCGTGCACATCCTCACCGTGGCCTACGGCCACCCCACCGACCCTGACGCCTTCGACGCCCACTACGAGCAGAAGCACCGTGGCCTGGCCGAGGCGATCCCCGGCCTGAAGGCGTTCACCGCGCTCAAGTGCGCGTCGCTGGACGGGACGCCGCCCCCCTACTACCTGCTGGCCCAGCTGACCTTCGACTCCGAGGCCGAGCTGGGCTCCGGGATGGGTTCGCCCGCGGGACAGGCGGCCGCCGGGGATGTGGCGACCTTCGCCGACGGCGGGGCCACGATGTTCGTCCAGCACGACTGACGCGGCCCGCTCGGGGGAGCCGGAACCGTGCCGGAAGAGCAGCGTCCGGAGACGCTTCCCGGGCAAACTCCCCCAGTTCAGCGCTCTTCCTGCGCCGGGTCCACGACCTCCTTATAGTGAGAATGCGGTCATGGACATCCCCCTGAGGTACAGGACCGCAGGTCTCGCTCCGTCCCCTGTGAGTGAGACCATCGAGCGTGGTGGTGCCGCCCCCCGGCGCCACCACGCTCGCCCTGCGCGTGGGGCAGAGGGGTCGGCTCAGGCCAGCGGGGTGATCTGCTCCCCGCGGCGAAGCGCCTCGAAGCCGTCGGGGTCGGTGCTCGCCAGGTGCCGACGCGTGCGACGCCGGTGGCGCCAGACCTGGATGCCGCCGACGATCCAGAAGAGGTACTGCACCGACAGGGCCCACCGGAAGTCGTTCAGGTCGTAGTAGGCCGGTCCGCGCGGCTCGAGGTGGTCGAGCACGACCCCGATGAGCGCCATCGCGAGGAGCGAGGCCACGAAGCCGCCGATGTTGGCGATGCCGAGGGCCGAGCCGATGCGGTGCCTGGGGTTGAAGGTGCGAGCGAGGTCGAGGCCGACCATGCTGCCGGGACCGCCGACCGCGATGACCACCACGAGCACCACCAGCAGCCACAGGGGTGCCCGCCCGGGCCAGAGCAGGACGACGGTCCACACCGTGGCGATGGCGCCGACGATGCTGAGGACCAGGCGCGAACGGTGGAAGGGGTGGTCGGCGACGAGCTTGCCCATCACGGGACCGGCGACCATCGCGCTGAGGGTGATGACGACGAGGACGACGCTCGCGGTGCTCTCGGAGAGCCCCTCACCCTTGACCAGGAAAGGAAATCCCCAGAGCAGGGTGAAGACCGTGGGGGAGAACTGGCTGGTGAAGTGCGACCACAGGCCGAGGCGGGTGCCGGGGGTGCCCCACGTCTGGCGCAGGGTCTGCGCGACGGCGCGCACCCGGATGGGCTCCTGCGGTGTGCCCCGGTAGGGAGAGTCCTTGACCAGGAAGATGATGCCCGCTGCAGCGAGCAGCCCGAGGGCCGACGCGGCTGCGAAGGTGGTGGTCCACCCGAGGTGGGCCAGGGCAGCCGACAGCGGGAACGACGCCGCGATGGCCCCGACCTGCCCGAGCTGTCCGGTGAGCTGGGTGAGCAGGGGGGCCTGGCGCATCCGGAACCACAGGGCGACGATGCGCATCACGCTGACGAAGATCATGGCGTCACCGGCACCCACGAGCACGCGCGCGCCGATGCCGACCGCGAAGGTGCCGGCGAAGGCGAACCACAGCTGGCCGCCGGTCATGAGGGTGACGCCGACGAGGAGCAGCCGCCGTGAGCCGAAGCGGTCGAGCAGCACGCCGACCGGGATCTGCATGAGGGCGTAGACCAGCAGCTGCACCACGGTGAAGGTCGCGAGCTGAGAGGCGCTGATGTGGAAGCGGTCGGCCGCGACCAGCCCGGCGACGCCGAGCGAGGTGCGGTGGAAGATGCCCAGCACGTAGACGCCGAGGGCCGCCCCCCATACGGCATACGCCCGGCGTCCGCCGATGTCGTGCAGCTGCGCCGCGTCGGGCCCGGAGGCCGTCGCCGAGGTGCTCATCGGCCGGCCTGGATGCGCGAGATCGCCGCCTCGACGTGATGCCGAACGGCCTTGCTGAAGGCCGCCTTGGTGCCCGTGCGCAGCAGGGCCGCGAGCTCGCGGTGGCTAACCAGCGCCTCCTCGAGGCGCGAGCCCGACATCCGCATCTGGGACGCCACGATGGTCAGCTGGCGGTCGCGCAGCGACTGGTAGGTGCCGGTGAGGACGGCGTTGCCGGCGGCCGCGACGATCACCTCGTGGAAGTGCCGGTCGTGGGCGACGAAGGTGATGACGTCGTCGGCGTCGCGGGTCGCCGCCATCTGCTCGAGGAGGTCGTCGAGGGTCTCGACGACGTCGGCGCGGTGCTCCCACATCGCGCCGGCGGCCCACTCCTCGATGACGAGGCGGGCCTGCAGCACGTCGCGGGCCGCGTCGGCGGTCAACGGCACGACCATGGCCCCCTTCTTGGGGTAGAGCCGCACGAGGCCCTCGGTCTCGAGACGCAGCAGCGCCTCGCGGACCGGGGTGCGGGACACGCCGGTCTGCGCGGCGAGCTCACCCTCGGTGACGAAGCCGCCACCCGGGAGCTGGCCGCTGAGGATGTCGGTCTTGACGCGCCCGTAGACGCGCGCGGAGGCAGAAGGTGGGGGAGCCATGATGCGTACATCATAGATGCAACAGTGGCAGGGGAGGCCACGTCTCGACCCGTGACACAGATGGGGCACAGGTGAGTGACAGGGGCGCCGGATGGGCCGTCGCTAAGTTGTCCCCTGCGTTGGGGCAGAGTGTCCCGTGGCAGAACCAGGGGTGCCCGACCGACCCTCAAGAATCGAGTGAACCGGATGAAGCGCCCCACCCTCACGACCGCCTCCTCTGCGACGACTGCCGTCGTGACGGTCCTGCTGCTGTCGGCCTGTGGTGGCGGGCCGGCGACGAGCCGGCCGGTGTCGACCCCTTCCCCGAGTGGCACCGCCAGCGCCCAGGGTGGCGCCGGGGCACGCCGCGCTCCCGCCACCACCGGCCTCGTCGCCCAGGTGAGCGGCTCGACGATGCGGGTGCAGACCCGCACCGGCCAGACGTCCGTGACGTTCTCGGCATCGACCAGCGTGACCAGGATCGTGACGGGCAGTGCGGCCGCGGTGACGGTCGGTTCCTGCGTCCTGGTGCGCGACCAGCCCGGGGCGACGTCGACCCCGGTCGCCGCGACGTCGGTCACCGTCAGCCGGCCCGTGCGCGGCCGGTGTCGCACGAACGCCTTCGGGGGTGGAGCTGGCGCTGGTGGCGCAGTCGTCGGCACCGTCACCGCCGTGCAGGGCTCTGCCCTCACCGTCGTTCCGTTCGTGCGAGCCGACGGCGCGAGCGGGAGCACTGCGCCGGCGAGCCCGGGTAGCGAGGTGCCGGTCACCGTCTCTACGACCTCTGCGACGACCTGGGCCGTGGTCGAGAGGGGTGCGCTCGCTGACCTCAGGGTCGGTGAGTGCGTGACGGCGCTCGGCAAGGCCGACGACACGGGCACCGTGTCCGCGACCTCGCTCAGCCTGCGTCCCTCGGTGGGCGGGACCTGCACCCTCGGCCGTGGTGGTCGTCGCAGCGATGGTGGCGGCGGTGGCAACCGGAAGGACGGCGGCGCCAATGCGCCGACGAGTGCCGCAGCCAGCGCCTGAGCCGGCCGTGTCGCGCACCTCGCCCGGCGGGTGACGAACCGAGGTCGGCCGGGCACCGACGTGCCCCTGTCCGGGTGTGGCGCGGAGGGGGGCGCGCCGGGCGCCGCACGGCGATCTGCTATCCCACGGGCTGGCGCTCGCGCTCACTGCGCGGAGCCGGAGCCGCCGCGACGTCGTCGTCCTCGTGGGTGATGCCGATCATCCGCTCGTCGAAGGGGTCCTGCCCCGAGAGCACCCGCTCGACCTGGTCCATGTCGATGGTGCTGGTCCACTGACCCACGAGCACGCAGGCGATGGAGTTGCCGGCGAAGTTGGTCAGGGCGCGAGCCTCCGACATGAAGCGGTCGATGCCCACGATGAAGCCGACACCGTCGACGAGGTCGGGGCGGTGGCTCTGCAGGCCACCGGCCAACGTGGCCAGCCCGGCGCCGGAGACGCCCGCTGCCCCCTTGCTGGCGATGATCATGAAGAGCAGGAGGGCGATCTGCTCCCCGATGGAGAAGGGCTTCTTGAGCGCCTCGGCGATGAAGAGCGAGGCCATCGTCAGGTAGATGGCCGTGCCGTCGAGGTTGAACGAGTAGCCGGTCGGGATGCTGATGCCCACGGTCGAGCGCTGCACGCCGAGGTGCTCCATCTTGGCGATGACCCGCGGGAGGGCCGACTCGGAGGACGACGTCGAGAGGATGAGCAGGAACTCTGTTCCCAAGTAACGGAAGAGACGGAAGACGCTCACCCCGGTCACCATCTTGAGGATGGTGCCCAGCACGCCGAAGACGAAGATGGCGCAGGTGATGTAGAAGGCGAGCATCAGCAGTCCGAGGCTCTTGAGGGCGTCGACGCCGGTAGCGCCGACGATGGCGGCGATCGCGCCGAAGGCCCCGATCGGGGCGACCCACATGACCATGGCCATGACCTTGAAGACGAGACCCTCGAAGTGCTTGATGGCTCCGAGGATCGGCTCGGCCGGCTTGCCCATCATCTGCAGGGCGAAGCCCACGAGCAGGGCGACGAGCAGGGCCTGGAGCACCGAACCTGCGGTGAGCGCGGAGACCAGGGTGGTGGGGATGATGCCGAGCAGGAAGTCGACCGTGCCCTCGGCGGCTCCCGCCACCTGCTTCTGACCCGAGCTGCGGACCGCCTCGGTCAGCTGGAGCGACTGGCCGGGCTTGATGATGTTGCCCACGACGAGGCCGATGCCGAGGGCGACGGTCGACATGGTGATGAAGTAGGCCAGGGCGAGGCCGCCGACCTTGCCGACGCTCGCCGCCTTGCGGACCGACCCGATGCCCAGAACGATCGTGCAGAAGATGATCGGCGCGATCATCATCTTGACGAGGTTGACGAAGAGCGTCCCCATCCACTTCAGCTGCATCGCGAAGGTGGGGAAGAGGAAGCCGACGATGACCCCGAGCACCACCGCGCCGATAACCGCCAGGTAGAGGAAGCGGGTCTTGTCCATGCGCTGCTGCGGCGGGACGGGTGCGGCGTCGTACGGGCCGGATGAGGTGGTCACCGTGGACACATGAGCTCCTTTGCCGATGTGGGGCCGCAGGCGGGTGCTCGGAGGCTCTCTGTGGGTGAACGATGCCCCGCCCGCGACGTAGGGTCACCCTTGTGTTCATAGAGTTCGCGCCGCGACGGTGGTCGCTCGCGAGCCAGATCCTCGGGCTGCAGGTCGTCGTCGCGGCGATCGTCGTCGCCGGCGGCCTGGCGGGTGCCTATGTGCAGGCCCGGGCCGCGACCCAGGACCAGGCTCGGGCGAGGGTGCTCGCGGTGGCGAACAC
>JALYVC010000473.1 GCA_030853445.1 Actinomycetota bacterium
TCCTCGCCCTCTGGCGCGGGTGGACGGCGCCCGTCCCCCGCGCCGACCGGCAGGCCGTCGCAGGTGCCTGACGCCCGGTCGCAACCCCCGGCCCGCCAGCCCGCCCATAGGCTCGGAGCATGACCGACGGCGTCCGCAACCTCACCACCGTCTTCGACACGTTCGCGCAGGCGTGGCAGCCGCACCTGCTGGCCCGCGTCAACGACCACGACCTCAAGGTCGCCTGGCTCGACGGCGAGTTCGTCTGGCACACCCACCCCGAGTCCGACGAGCTGTTTCTCGTGGTCGGGGGCCGGGTCACCATCGCGCTGCGCGACCGTGACGTCGAGCTCGGACCGCACGACGTCTTCGTCGTCCCGCGTGGGGTCGAGCACTGTCCGCGCACCGACGAGCCGGCCCGCGTCCTGATGATCGAGATGCAGGGCACGACCAACACCGGGGACGCCGGCGGCGACCGGACGGCAGCGGTGCGCGAGCTCGCCTGAGCCACGACCGACCCGGCGGGCTCGCAGGTGCGGCTGGAAGGATGGGCTCATGCAGGACGACGAGGCGACCCACGACCACCACATCGGCCCCCGTGACGTTACGACCTGGACCACGGACTTCGGGCGTTGGCTGGCCCGGGTCGGCCTGCGGCTGGCGTCGTGGGCCGGGGCGCACGTCGCGCTCGCGATCACGCTCGGGCTCGGTCTCGGCATCGCGCTCGCCGCCACCTGGGGCACGGGCGAGGTCTACGACGCCGTCGTCCAGCGCAACGACCTCGCCGTCCTCGACCAGCCGGCCCTCGACCTGGCGGTCTCACTGCGCACCCCGACCCTCGACACGGTCGTCACCGCCTTCACCAACGTCGGAGGTCCGGTCGGCATGCCGATCCTGGCCACCCTGGCTGTGCTCGTGATGAGCTGGCAGTGGCGCAGCTGGACCCCCGTCGTGCTCGTGGCCCTCGCCGCGGCCGGCTCGCTGGCCATGACCGTCGCCGGCAAGGACCTCACGGGGCGTACCCGTCCCCCGCTCGACCTCGCGGTGCCGCCTTACGAGACCTCTCCGTCCTTCCCCAGCGGCCACGCCCTCAACTCCGTCGTCGTGACGGGCGTGGTGGTCTACCTCGTGCTGCTGCACCTGCACCGCAAGCGCACGCGCACAACCGTCGTGGTCGCGGGCCTCGTCTTCGCTCTGGCCATCGGCCTGAGCCGGGTGTTCCTCGGCCACCACTGGCTGACCGACGTGGTCGCCGGGTGGCTGCTCGGTCTGGGCTGGTTGGCCGTCGTCGTCACCGCCCACCGGCTCCACCTGACCGTCCGCCGCGCAGGGGCGCCCGCGGCACCCGCCCACCAGGTGAACCAGACCGGGTGAGCCGTCTGGCTCACGACCGTTGACTCGGGGTGAGCCGGGGCCATGATGACCCCCGGGCCACGGTTACCTCGGTGAACCCCCTCCTCACCCCCCGGGCAGAGCAGCCCGAACGGTCACGCACCCGGGTGATGAGCTGGACGAGACGAGATCCACGATGGTCACCATCCGCAGGCCCATCCGCAGACGACTCCTCACGGTGGCCCTCGTGGCCACGGCCCTCACCGCGACGGCCACCCCGGTCCTGACGGGCACCCCAGCCGCAACGCCGGCGACGCGGGCTACGACGTCACCATCCAGCCCTGCACCTTCTCCTACGTCAGCTTCGCCGGTACCCCGGTGATGCGAGAGACGGCACCGGTGACGCACGCCTACGCCCTGACCACCGTCGTCAACCCGGGCCCGACGGCGGCAGCGTCACCGGCGCGGCAGCTCAGACCGTGGGGGGCATCGTCATCCCACCCGGAGCTCCGTCCTCGGCCAGTGGCTGCACGGCAGTCGATTTCACAGGCTTCGTGCCGGGGAGGGCAGCGCTCATCCAGCGGGGCACCTGCAACTTCGGCACGTTGGCCTCCGACGCCGAGGCCGCAGGGGCTTCGGGCGTGGTGATCTTCAACGAAGGCAACACCCCTGAAGGCCGTGGCCCGTTCAGCGGGTCGCTGGTCCTCGACGACGGGTCACCTGCCGTCCTGCACGTGCCTGTGGCCTTCGTGCCGTCGGGCCCGTCGGCACCGGGCCGGCACGTCCAAACGGCTCAGGTCCGTGGCGCGGCGGTCGATGGGACCAGCGACGTCCACGCAGGAGGCTTCGTTGGTCAGGAACAGTGCGTTCTCGCTCCGCGCGCTCACCTTGTCGAGCGTGACGTGGTACGCGAGCGTGCCCGTCGGGTGGGCGCTCATCCTGCTCGCGGTCTACCACGTCGCGACCGTGGGCTCGGTCGAGCAGCCGGCGGCCTTCCTCATGACCGCCGGACTGCTGGTCATCCTCGAGCTCCTCCCCCTCGTCGCCGGCCGCGGCCACGACCCCCAGGGCGTAGTCATGTCGACCGCTTTCCTGTGCGGCATGCTCTTCCTCTGGGGGGTCTGGCCCGCCATCCTCAGCGTCGGCATCGCCTCGCTCGCCGCCGATCTGCGCGCGCGCAAGGAATGGTGGAAGGTCCTGTTCAACCCGGCGCAGTACGCCATGTCCGTCGGCGCCGCCTACCTCGCGATCTGGGCCGTCCACGGCCCGATCAGCCTCGACCACTCCCTTCCGAGGCTCCGGGCGGACGCCTTGCTCTGGGTCCCGCTCGCCTGGGTCGTCTACTACGTCGCCAACACCGTCGTCGTCTCCTGCGTGCTCACCTACGTTGCCCCGCTGGGCGTCCTGCTGCGCGACGACCTCGCCCACGTGACGCTGATGACGTTCTCGGTCATGGCGATCTCACCGATCATCGTCGTCGTGGCCATGCACTCGTGGTTCATGCTGCCGCTGCTGCTCATCCCGCTGCTGCTGCTCTACTACACGGCGTCGATGTCGCTCGAACGCGAGCACGCGGCCGGACACGACGACCTGACGGGCCTGCCCAACCGCAAGACGCTCCGCTTCGAGCTCGACAACGCCCTGGCGACGTACGAACGTGACGGCACCCCGTTCGGCCTGATGCTCATCGACCTGAACGACTTCAAGCGGGTCAACGACACGCTCGGCCACCAGGTCGGCGACCGTCTGCTCGTCGA
The DNA here is from genome assembly GCA_030853445.1 of Actinomycetota bacterium. Lineage (GTDB taxonomy): Bacteria > Actinomycetota > Actinomycetes > Actinomycetales > Dermatophilaceae > Lapillicoccus. The sequence continues at coordinate 3,069 of JALYVC010000473.1, forward strand.
GTTCGCGACCCGGCTGAGCGAGCGGGTCCGACCCGGTGACTTCGTCGCGCGGCTCGGGGGCGACGAGTTCGCCGTCATCGTCCACAGCACGGACGAGGCGGGCGGACGCGCGGTGGCCGAGCGGGTCTGCCTGTCGGTCTCCCACTCAATCGACGTTGGCGCCATCTCGCTGGAGGCCGAGGCGTCGGTGGGCATCGCGATGTGTCCCGCGCACGGCACCGACGGCGGCACCCTGCTGCGGCGCGCCGACGTCGCGATGTACACGGCCAAGGAGAACCGCACCCGCCTCGAGGTGTACTCCCCCGCGCGGGACACGAACTCCGCCGACGCGCTCGCCCTGCTCGGCGAGCTGCGGCAGGCGCTCGCCGACGACGAGCTCGAGCTGCACTACCAGCCCAAGGTGTCCACGGCCGGGGGGACGCCGATCGGCGTCGAGGCGCTGGTGCGCTGGCGGCACCCGGTGCGCGGGTTCGTCCCGCCGGACGAGTTCATCCCGCTCGCCGAGGGGTCGGGCATCATGCCTCTGCTCACCGAGCGGGTCGTCAGCCTCGCCCTGGCCCAGATCGCGTGCTGGCGCGACGCGGGCATGACCGTCCCGGTCGCCGTGAACGTCGCGCCCACCGACCTGACCGGGTCGGAGCTGCCCCGCGTGGTCGCCCGCGGTCTGCGCCAGCACGATCTGCCGCCGGGCATGCTGCAGCTCGAGATCACCGAGCGCATCGTCACCCACGCCGTGGAGGACGTGAAGCGCAACCTGGCCAAACTGCGCGCCCTGGGCGTGTCGATCAGCCTCGACGACTTCGGCACCGGCTACTCGTCGCTGCTGCGCCTGAGCTCGCTGCCGGTCGACGAGATCAAGATCGACCGGGGGTTCATCTCCGCGATGTCGCAGGGCGACCGCGCCGTGGGCATCGTCCGGGCGCTGGTCGACCTCGCCCAGGCGCTCGGGATGCGCTCCATCGCCGAGGGCGTCGAGACCGCCGACGAGCTGCGGATGCTCGAGTCGCTGGGCTGCGACGGCGTGCAGGGATGGTACATCGCGCGTCCGATGCCGGCCGAGGACGTCACGGCGTGGTTGCGCGGGCGCTCCTGCGCCGTGCCGCAGCTGCGCGCCGGGTGACCCGGGCGACTCCGGCGACTCCGTACGGCGTCGTGGCTCAGCTGCCCCAGGTCGGGCGCAGCGAGAACCCGCTGACACCAGCGCTGCTGGTCTTGCTGGCCAGCACCTGGTGCAGCTGGATCTTGTTGCGCTCGAAGCCGAGCGAGGAGCCAGCGAGGTAGAGGCCCCAGACCCGGGCGGTGCCCAGGCCGACCTCCTCGACGCACTCGTCCCAGTGCTTGGCCAGGTTGCGGCACCAGTCGCGACAGGTCATGGCGTAGTGCTCGCGCAGGTTTTCCTGGTGGCGCACCTCGAAGCCGGTGTCCTCCATCACCCGCACGATGTCCCCCGACCCCGTCAGGCCGCCGTCAGGGAAGACGTAGCGGTTGATGAAACCCCGGGCGGGCAGCCCCGGGTTGCGGTTGTCGGAGCGGGTGATGCAGTGGTTGAGCAGGCGACCGCCGTCGGCGAGCCGGTCGTGCAGGAACGCGAAGTAGGCGGCGTAGTTGCCCGGCCCGATGTGCTCGGTCAGGCCGATCGACGAGATGGCGTCGAAGCCGCTCTCGGTGATGTCGCGGTAGTCGCTGTGCACGACCAGCGCCCTGCCGGCCAGCCCCTCGGACTCGATGCGGGCCTGCGCCCACGACGCCTGCTCGGCCGACAGCGTGGCTCCCACGGCGGTGACGCCGTAGTGGCGGACGGCGTGCCGGACCATGCCGCCCCAGCCACAGCCGACGTCGAGCAGGCGCATGCCGTGCTCGAGCCCGAGCTTGCGGCAGACGAGGTCGTACTTCTCGTACTGCGCCTCCTCAAGGGTCGAGGTCTGTGTGGGGTAGCACGCGCAGGTGTAGGTCATCGACTCACCGAGGAGCATCTCGTAGAAGCGGTTCGAGACGTCGTAGTGGTGGTGGATGGCTTCTGCGTCCCGGCGCCGGCCGTGCTGCAGGCCCCGGGCGATCCGGCGCAGCTGACCGGGGGTCTCCTGCGGCGGTAGCTCGGGCAGACGCGGCCGGTGGCCACGCACGAAGCGGGCCAGGTCGGCGCAGTCCGCGACGCTCGGCCGCCTCATGCTGAGCTCGTCCTCGATGAACGCCAGCGCCTCGTAGGGGTCGGCCTCGTCGAGCGGGTCGACGACGAGGTCACCCATCAGGTAGGCGCGGACCACGCCGAGGGAGCCGGGGGCGGTGAGCAGGTAGTTCAGCCCCCGCTCGCTGAGCAGGTCGATTCGCCACGGCGCGTCGTCTGAGCCGGTCGTCGACCCGTCGAAGGCCGTGAACCGGACCGGCGCGTCCGCCCCGAAGAGGGCGCGGAAGGCGTCGGCCACCGTCAGCGTCATCGTCATGGTGCAACCACCTCCGTGCCGAGATCACCAGGAAGCAGGGTCGAAGTCACGGCAACACTCTGCCACTCGCGGGCCCCGCCGTAAAAGTCGAGCAGTGCAACCGGTGCGCCAGGACCCCCCTTACCGGGGCATCCCGACCCTTCTCCTCCAGCGGCACCGGGGTCAGCGGGCCCGCACGGCCTTGTCGTAGAGGGTCGGCAGCCGGCCTCGAGGGTCGTAGCGCTTCTTGACCAGGTCGTAGTCGCTGCCGCCGTAGAGGTCGGCGAAGGTCTGCTCGTCGTAGTAGGCGTCCGAGTAGAGCGACTTGTGGCCGCCGAGGCTGGTGACCTGCGCCTCGATGTCGCGGTTGGTGTCGCCGTCGGCCCGCCCGGGAGCGATCGGCACCGTCGACCAGAAGCCGACGTTGACATAGGGCTGGCCGACACCCATGGGGTAGAGCGGCCACTGCGTACTGCCCTCGGCGCGCTGCTCGGGTGACCCCGCCGTGCCGGGTCGTTCGGGCCGTGGCCGCAGCTGCACCGGGCAGAGCCAGAGCGGCTCGATCGGCACCTCCCGCAGGAACCAGTCGAGGAACGCGGCCGTGTGCTCCAGCGGGATCTCGACGTCCTGCACCACCCGCTCGCGCGGCCGGTTGCCCCGGCGCGCGTCGATACGGGCCATCACCTGGTGCCGGTTCTCGAAGGCGACGATCTTCCAGTAGACGTCGGAGCGCAGCTTGCGCTTCGGCCACAGCCGCCGGATGAGCGGGTTCTGGGCGCCGAAGGCCCGGGAGCACCAGAACCAGTCGGTGTCCCAGCGCCAGAGGTAGTCGCGCACCGTCAACAGGTCGTGCGTGCGCTCCTGCAGCGATCGGTAGAAGACCTGGCTCCCGGTGTAGTCGCTGGGCACCCCGCCCGGGGCGTCCTGCAGGGTGTCGGCCCATCGCCCGAGGGTGAGGTAGACCTCGTCCCGGGCGAAGACCACCCCGTCGAGGAAGTCGACCGGCTCCCCGTGCCAGGCCCGGTCGCGCATGATCGCGGCGATGGCGTCGGTCGCGCTGGTGAGGTCGTCGAACCGCACGTGCTCCAGGGCGACGTACGGGTGGACGCGCTCGACCTCGATGGTGAGGCTCAGGGCGTAGCCCAGCGAGCCGTAGGAGTTGGGGAAGGCGTGGAAGAGGTCGGCGTGCTCGCCGTCGGGCCTCGCCCGCACGACCTCGCCGTCACCGGTGAGGATCTCGATCTCGAGCACCGACTCGTGCGGCAGGCCGTTGCGGAAGGACGACGACTCGATGCCGAGACCGGTCACCGCCCCACCGAGGGTGATCGTGCGCAGCTGCGGCACGACCAGGGGCATGCACCCTTGGGTCAGGGTGGCGTCGACGAGGTGCTCGTACGTCGTCATCCCCTGCACCCGGGCGGTCAGGGCCACCGGGTCGACGTCGATGGTGCGGTCGAACGACGAGACGTCGAGCCCCGGACCCATCGCGGCCGCCCGCGGGCGGAAGAGGTTGGAGGTGCGCTTGGCCAGCCGCACCGGCAGGTCGGGTGGCAGCTGGGCGTACTGCGCGCGGACCCGCGCGGTGGCCTCCGCGTGGTCTGCGGCAGTCGTCAGTCGTCCGGCGTGGGGCACTCGGCCATCCAACCAGCCGCTCGGCCTGCGGAGCGACCCGGCTCACCCCGCGAGCGCCAGCCGCTCGGGCACCGCGTGGTGCGAGACCCGCTGGCCGGCCGCGTCGTGGGGAGTGCCCTCGAGCCCGATTCGCAGGTCGTGGCCCTGCCGGGCGGCCCCCCGCAGCACGGGCCAGGCCCAGTGCGCCGGCTCCCCGTCGTCGTCGGTGGTCAACCGGCGGTGAGCCGGCTGCGGGTAGTGAGCGAGGCGTGGGCCGCCACCACCCGCTCGCGCCACCACTGCTGACGCTCCGGCGTCGCGGCGAGGCGGGTCAGTGCCGCCTCGTCGACCACGGGCACCCCCACGACGATCTCGCCGCGCACCGGCACGACCGGCACCGTGACGACGTCGTCGGCGAGCAGCTCCACGGTGCCGAGCCCGCACGCGTGAGGCAGCTCGGGCAGGGCGGCCGCGAGGGCCGCCCCGGCCGCGATGCCGACGCTCGTGTCGATGGCCGACGAGACCACGGTCGGAAGCCCGCAGCGCTGCGCGATGTCGAGAGCCGCCCGCACCCCACCCAGCGGGGCCACCTTGACCACGATGAGGTCGGCCGCCCCGAGACGGGCGACCCGCAGCGGGTCGTCGGCCTTGCGGACCGACTCGTCGGCAGCGATGAGCACCTCGATGTGATTGTCGCGCAAAGCTCTTCGCAGCTCGACCAGCTCTTCGACCGTGGCGCACGGCTGCTCGACGTATTCCAGCCCGTGGCTGGCCAGGGCGCCGATGGCCGTGACCGCCTCACTCACCGTCCACCCTCCGTTCGCGTCGACGCGCACCGCGGCGCCAGGGCCCATGATGTCGCGGACGGCGCCGACCCGCTCGACGTCGTCGTCGAGCGACTGCCCCCGCTCGGCGACCTTGACCTTGGCGGTGCGGCAGCCGTCATAGCGGGCCAGGACACCGGCCACCGCTTCGGCGGCCACCGCCGGGACGGTCGCGTTGACGGGCACGGAGGTGCGCAGCGGGGGTGGCCACCCGGTATACGCGCTCTCGATCGCCGACCCGAGCCAGCGCGAGGCCTCGGCAGCGCCGTACTCGAGGAAGGGCGAGAACTCCCCCCAGCCGGCCGGACCACGCAGCAGGGCCGCCTCGCGGTGCTGCAGGCCCCGGAACCGCACCCGGAGCGGGATGCTGACCACCCGCAGCGTGGCGAGCAGCTCGGGCAGGGGTGGGAGGGTCATCGCTCGAAGACGGCCGAGGGCTCGTCGGCGACGGCATGGGCCACCCGGGCGGCGTTGCGCGCGGTGAGCGACGGTAGCGCGTCGAGCGGCCACCAGCGCGCCTGCGTCGACTCGTCGTCGCCGACCTGCGGCTCGCCCGAGACCCAGGAGCACCGGAAGACGAGGTCGAGGTACTGCGAGACGTCGCCGTTGGCGTAGGTGGTCGGAGGGCCGACGCTCACCCAGACGAGGCGCTCGGCGTGCGCGACGACGCAGGCCTCCTCGAGGCACTCGCGCTCGGCGGTGACCGCGGGCTCCTCTCCGGGGTCGATGATGCCGGTCACGGGCGTCCAGTCGCCGTTGTCGGCGCGCTCCACCAGCAGGACCTCCTGGCCCCCGCCCTCCCGGTCGCGGATGACGACCGCGGCCGCGCCCGAGAGCCACAGCGGCGCGGTGCCGACCTTCTCTCGCAGGGCCAGGACGAAGTCGGGGGTGGGCATGCGTCGACCCTATGCCGCGCCGGCCAGGGCCGATGCTCGCTATCCTCGCAGGCGTGAGCCCCTCCCCCGCCGTCGTCAGCGAGACCTTCGACCCGCAGGAGTGGCAGGAGGTGGAGGGCTTCGGCGACCTCACCGACATCACCTACCACCGGGCCCGCTCGGTGGGTGCCGTGCGCGTCGCCTTCCACCGGCCCGAGGTGCTCAACGCCTTCCGTCCGCACACGGTCGACGAGCTCTACCGTGTCCTCGACCACGCCCGTCGCACCGCAGACGTCGGCTGCGTCCTGCTCACCGGCAACGGTCCGGGCCCGGAGGGCTCCGGCTCGGCCGGCAAGTGGGCCTTCTGCTCCGGCGGCGACCAGCGCATCCGCGGGCGCTCGGGCTACCAGTACGCCGACGGCGACACCGCCGACAGCGTCGACCGGCGCCGGGTGCAGGCCGAGGGTGGACGGCTGCACATCCTCGAGGTGCAGCGGCTGATCCGCACGATGCCCAAGGTCGTCGTCGCCGTCGTGCCGGGCTGGGCCGCCGGTGGTGGGCACTCGCTTCACGTCATCTGCGACCTGACCATCGCCAGCCGGGAGCACGCCCGTTTCAAGCAGACGGACGCCGACGTGGGCTCCTTCGACGGGGGCTACGGCTCGGCCTACCTCGCCAAGATGGTGGGGCAGAAGCGGGCCCGCGAGATCTTCTTCCTCGGTCGGACCTACTCGGCGCAGGAGATGCAGCAGATGGGGGCGGTCAACCTCGTTGCCGACCACGCCGAGCTCGAAGCCACCGCGCTCCAGGTCGCCCACGAGGTCATGGGCAAGTCGCCGCAGGCGCAGCGGATGCTGAAGTTCGCCTTCAACCTCGCCGACGACGGCCTCATGGGACAGCAGGTCTTCGCCGGTGAGGCGACCCGGCTGGCCTACATGACCGACGAGGCCGTCGAGGGCCGCGACCAGTTCCTGCAGAAGCGCGAGCCCGACTGGTCGCCGTTCCCGTGGTACTTCTGATCGACCCCACGATCTGACTCGTCGCCCGACTCTCCTCAGGTCTGCTCGCGTCGCGACGAATCTTGATGGGGACAGCACCATCCCCCGAGGACGGTCCGTGCGGGCGGGGCACGGCTTGTCTCCACTGAGCCCGAAAGCCCCCCATGCGCCTGCCCCACGAGGTCCAGGGCCGCCCGCCGCCCCTGCGGCTGCACCGCGGCTGCCGTCGTCATGGCTGACGGTTCCGGCACCGTCGGCCCCCTGGCGACCACCCTTCACGGTCGTCGGCACACCCCGCGGCTGTATGCCGCCGCCCGCTCGTTCCTGCTCACCGTCACCGCGGTGCTCGGGGCGGCGGGCGTCCTCGCCTTCGGGCTCGGGCTGGTGCTGGGGGTGCGGCCGGTCGCGGTGACCTCAGGGTCGATGGCCCCCAGTCTCCCCGTGGGCTGCCTGGTGATCTCTCGCGACGGGCCGGCGGCGCAGGTGCAGGTGGGCAGCATCGTGACCCTGCAACGTCTGCGCGGTTCGGGGCCGGTGACCCAGCGGGTCGTCAAGGCCACCGCCCGCGGGGACGGGGCCGTGGAGCTCGTCCTGCGTGGCGACGCCGACGACCAGTCGCAGTCCTACGTCGCCAGTACGGCGGCCTCCTACGTCATGCAGGTGCCGTGGGTCGGGTACCCGGTGACGTTCTTCGAGGGGCGCGCAGGGCTGCCGACGGGGATCGCCGTCGTCCTGCTCCTGGTCGGCGTCCTGCTGGTCGACCCGAAGCGCTGACCCGGGGGACGACGACGCCTCGGCGCGGCCGCCGGGCGCACGCCGCAGGCGCCTCAGGCCTTGGCGGCCTTGGCGGCCTTGGCCAGGTTGGCGGCCGGGCGCTTCTTGCGGGCCCGACTCTTCCTGATCGCCTCGAGCGCGATCCCGACCCGGCTGCGGCCTTCCTGCGGGTTGGGCAGGGCGAGGGTGACGACCTGCTTCCAGGCCGAGAACACCTGCGCCGGAAGGGAACCGGTCGTGTAGGTGAGGCCGTAGCGCTGGCAGAGGTCCTGGATCTGCGGGGCGATCTCGGCGTAGCGGTTGCTCGGCAGGTCGGGGAAGAGGTGGTGCTCGATCTGGTGGCTGAGGTTGCCGGTCATCAGGTGCAGGGCCTTGCTGCCGCTGATGTTGGCCGACCCGAGCATCTGCCGCAGATACCACTCCCCGCGGGTCTCGCCCTCGATGGAGGCCTTGGCGAAGGTCTCGACGCCCTCGGGGAAGTGACCGCACATGATGACCGAGTGGGTCCACACGTTGCGCACGACGTTGGCCACCGCGTTGGCTCCCATGGTGGGCAGGAACGACGGACCCGACAGCAACGGGTGGATGACGTAGTCGCGGCGCACCTGGCCGCCGATCTTGCGGAGCACCGTGCGCGCCTCGGCCCGGAAGGTCTCCTTGTCCTTGCCCCGCCCGGTGAGGTAGGAGCCGATCTCGAGGTCGTAGACGGCGATGCCGTACTCGAAGAGCACCATGTTGACCGCGTTGAGCAGCGGCTGCACGAGATAGGGCGGCACCCACTTCTGGTCCTCGTCGACGCGCATGATGCCGTAGCCGAGGTCGTTGTCCCGGCCGATGACGTTGGTGAACGTGTGGTGCAGCTGGTTGTGCGAGCGCTTCCAGAACTCGGAGGGCGTGGCGTTGTCCCACTCCCACTCCTGGCTGTGGATGCGTGGGTCACGCATCCAGTCCCACTGTCCGTGCATGATGTTGTGCCCGAGCTCCATGTTCTCGAGGATCTTGGCCACCGACAGGCCTGCGGTGCCGAGCACCCAGGCCGGCGGGAAGAGGGAGAAGAGCAGCACGGCACGGCTGCCCATCTCGAGACCCCGCTGCCAGGCCAGGACCTTGCGGATGTAGGCCGCGTCGGCGGCTCCGCGCGACGCCAGCACCGTCTGGCGCAGGGCGTCGAGCTCGGCGCCGATCGCCTCGATCTCCTCCACGCTCAGGTGCCCGGCGGGATCGGGCTTGCCCGAGGCCTTGGGCCGGTGCGTGCGCTCCGTCGTGACGACGGAGAGGCGGTTGTTGACCGGACGGCTGCGCCGGGGCGCGCTGGGGGTGCCGGCGAGCGACCCGTCGATGCTGAGGTCGAACCCGCTCTCGGCGGTCGTCGAGGGAGACGGGCGGGCGCCGGTCGGCACGGTCTGGGGCTGGGCGGCCATGGGTGGTCTCCTAGAGGTCGATCTCGCACGCGCCGGCGGCAGCCGACACGCAGGTCTGGATTCGCACGTGGTCGCCGTCGGTGGCCACCGTGAGGTTGCCGTCGCGCAGGTCGCGCACGGCACCGGAGCGCAGAGGGACGACGCAGCCGAAGCAGATGCCCATGCGGCATCCCGACCTCAGCAGGACGCCGGCGTCCTCGCCTGCGTCGAGGATGGGGGTGGCCCCGGAGGCCTCGACCACCGTCGTGGACTCGCCGCGGCTGAAGGTGACCGTGCCACCCTCGCCCTCGACGACGACCGTCGGGCGGAAGCGCTCGGTGTGCAGACGCTCGGCGAGACCGGCCGTGGCGTAGTGCGCCTCGACGGCGTCGAGCATGCCGGTCGGCCCGCAGGCCCAGGCCTCGCGCTCGCGCCAGTCGGGAACGAGGTCGTCGAGGTCGGTCGGGGCGACCATGCCGTCGGCGTCGGTGTGCCGCTCGACCAGCCGCAGGCGGCCGTGGGCGTGCCAGGCCTGCAGCTCGCCGGCGAAGATCACGTCGTCAGCCGTCGGGGACGAGTGCACGACGACCACGTCGGGCAGCTCGTCGAGGTGGTTGCGCAGCATGCCCATCACCGGGGTGATGCCGCTGCCGGCGGTGAGGAAGAGCGCCCGGGTCGGCGGCGTGGCCGGTAGCGTGAACTTGCCGGTCGCCTGGTCGAGGTGGATCAGGGTGCCGGGCTGCAGGGCGCGCACGACGTGGTTGCTCACCGTGCCGTCGGGGATCGCCTTGACGCAGATGGAGAGCAGACCGTCGGGGGCGGCCACGAGCGAGGTGAGGGAGTAGGCGCGCCAGCAGCGCACCCCGTCGACGTCGACCCCGATGCGGACGTACTGCCCCGGGCGGTGACCCCGCCACGAGCGCCCCGGCCGGATGACCACGCACGCCGTGTCGGCCGTCTCGGGTGTCACCGACACCACCCGGCCTCGCAGGTCGGCTCCTGAGCGCATCGGGGCGATGATGTCGAGGTACTCCGCCGGCAGCACGGGGGTGGTCGCCGCCTCCACCACCCGCCACAGCGCGGAGCGCAGCGAGCCGACACCGGCGCGAGCCGGGAGGGTTCTGGGCGGGAGGAGACTGGTCACCACCCCAGTCTGCCGTCTCCGCCGAATAGAATCCTGACCACCGGACGCGAGTTCTCGGCGAAAGATTGTCTCCTGTAGATAGTTGTAGCCGGGGTGAGCGAGCGTCGGACAGCGAGGGTCGACTCAGGTGCCCGACGCCGCGCCGTCCGCCCGCAGCGCCGCGAAGACCGGCCCGGCCAGGTGCGCAGCGCCGCCACTCACGATCTCGTCGAGCAGCACCGGCGTGCCGTCGGGGCCGGCGAGCGGCACACGCCAGTTGGGGTACTCGTCGTGGGTGCCCGGCTGGTTGACGGCCCGGTGGTCGCCGACGAGGTCGGCCAGGGCCACGGCGAGCATCCGGCTGGGCGTCTGGGCGATCCACCGGTGCAGGGCGACGAGGACGGCATCGGCGCCCTCCCTCCCGTCGGAGCCGTCGACGCTCTCGTCGAGCAGGCCGCGCTCGAGCAGAGCGCTCCTCACCGTCTCGATCGCGGCCAGCTCGACCTCGCGCTCCTCCTGCGCCGAGCGGGTGAGCAGCCCGAGCGACTCGCGCACGGTGACGTGCTCGAGGCCGAGGTAGCCCGCGGTCGGTGGCAGGTCGTGGGTGGTCACCGACGACAGGCACAGGTCGCGGTAGGTCTCGGGCGGGCGGGGCCGCTCACCGTCCCACTCGAACCACAGGATCGAGGTGCCGAGCAGACCGCGCTCGAGGAGGTAGTCGCGGGCCGTCGGCTCGACGACCCCGAGGTCCTCGCCGATGACGACAGCCCCGGCCCGCTCGGCCTCGAGCACGAGGATCCCGATGAGGGCCTCGTGGTCGTAGCGCACGTAGGTGCCGTGGTCGGGGGTGAGTCCGGCGGGGATCCACCACAGCCGGAAGAGGCCGATGATGTGGTCGATCCTCAGGCCCCCCGAGTCGCGCAGCGCGGTGCGCACCATGTCGCGGAACGGCGCATAACCCTGCTCGGCCAGGCGATCGGGCCGCCATGGCGGCTGGTTCCAGTTCTGTCCGAGCTGGTTGAACTGGTCAGGCGGCGCACCCACGGTGACGCCCGAGGCCAGGGTGCCACCGAGGCTCCATCCATCGGAGCCCCAGGGGCTCACGCCCACCGCGAGGTCCTCGACGATGCCGATCCGCATGCCGGCCCGCCGCAGGGCCGACTGCACCGAGGCCACCTGCTCGGCCATGAGCCACTGCATCCACCGGTGGAGGTCGACCCGGTCGGCGTGCGCCGCAGCGAAGGCCGCGACCTCGGGGCTGGCCGGGTCCTGCAGGGCGACCGGCCACTGCGACCACGGCAGGCCGAGCTCGTCGGCGATCGCGCACCACGTCGCGTAGGCCGTCAGACCAGCCCCCTCCATGGCGCAGAACCGGCGGTAGGCCCGCGAGCGGGCAGGTGTCGGGGGGACAGCGTGCACCAGGGCCAGGCCCTCACGCTTGAGCTCCCACGAGGCGTCACGGGCAATGCCGCCGCCGTCCGTGAGCGCGCGGCCGAGCACCCCCAGGGCACGCAGTCGGGCGTGGGCGTCGGGCTCGAGCCGGGCGGCCTCGGGCACGTCCTCGACGCGCAGGTAGAGCGGGTTGAGGAAGCGCCGTGACGACGGGAGGTAGGGCGACGGCTCCATGGGAGCGACCGGCTCCGCGGCGTGGAGCGGGTTGACCAGCACGAAGTCGGCACCGTGCTCCTCGGCGGCCCACGTGCCGAGGTCGGCCAGGTCACCGAGGTCGCCGACGCCCCAGGAGGCGGACGAGCGGGCTTGGTAGAGCTGGGTCATCACGCCGGTCGCCCGCCGCTCGCCGAGGCCGGCGGGCAGGGTGAGCCGGGCCGGTGTGACGACGAGCACGGTGACGTCGCTGCCCTCCAGCAGTGGCTGGGCCTCACCCCGCGCGACCAGTCGGTGCCACCCCGTCGGCAGGTCGTCCGGCAGCTCGAAGGTCGCCTCACCGACGAGCACCCCGTCGACCTCGCGGGGCTCGACGACCCGGTCGACCTGGGTGACGGTGCGCGCGCCGCCCTCCTCCAGCTCGACCACGAGCTCGACACCCGTGCCGTGGGGCACGTGCACGGCCACCCAGGGGGTCCACCCGGTGCGACACACGACGGTCGGCGGCAGGGTCCGCCTCCAGCTGCGCCGATCGAGGCCGACCAGCGAGGCCTCGACCTCTTCCGCGGTCGCCGCCGGCACCTCGAGCGCAGCCAGCACGGCCCGGATGGAGTCGTTGCCGACCGGCGCGTGCACCCCCTGCCAGTCGGTGTAGTCCGTGGCGATGCCGTGCGCCTGAGCGAGCCGGGCGAGCGGGGCGAGCGGGGCGAGCAGGGACGGGGGAGGTGGGGTCTCCATACGCGCCATCCTGCCCGGTAGCGTCAGCGCATGTCGACGGTGCCCACGTCCGACCCCCGGGTCGGACCCCGCAGCTTCGTGCGCCTCGCCGTCTCGGGGGTCGTCGGCCTCGCGGCCGGTCTCGCGGTCGGGTGGTCGGTCGACCTGAGCTACGGCCTGCTCGCCGGCTACCTGGGTGCGGCCGGCACCTACCTGACCTGGACCTGGGTGCTCATCGCCCGGATGGACCAGCGGGTAACCGCGGCGCACGCGCAACGCGACGACACGGGGCGCACCCTGACCGAGCTGGTGGTCATCGTCTCGGCCGTCGCGAGTCTGGGAGCGGTGGCGCTGCTGCTGGCGAGCAGCTCATCCGGCTCGAGGACGGTGCAGGCCCTGCTGAGCGTGCTGTCGGTCGGGGTGTCGTGGCTGAGCGTCCACACGGTCTACACGCTGCGCTACGGGCGGCTCTACTACGACGGTGACGCCAGGGGCATCGACTTCAACGAGACCGAGCCGCCGACCTACCTCGACTTCGCCTACTTCGCCTTCAACATCGGCATGAGCTTCCAGGTCTCCGACACCAACATCTCGCGCAAGGTCATCCGGGCGACCGCCCTGCGGCACGCGCTGCTGGCCTACCTGCTGGGCGCCGTCGTCGTGGCGGCCACCATCAACCTCGTATCGGGTCTGGCGAAGTAGGAGCAGACGTCACGGGGAGCGCCCACCCGGGTCGTCCCACCAGGCAGAACGGGTGTCCCGCCGGGTCGGCGAAGACGTGGTCCCCGCCGGGCAACGCGCGCGCCCCCAGGGCCAGGGCGGCCGCCGACGCGACCACGAGGTCGTCGACCATGACGTCGAGGTGCACCTGCTGAGGGTGCTCGGGGGCGGGCCACTGCGGCGCCCGGTGGTCGGTCGCCAGCTGGAAGGCGTACCCCGACGCGGTGCCCGAGGCCGCGACGACCACGAAGTCGTCGGACCGGTAGGTGACCGGCAGGCCGAGCAGCTCGGCGTAGAAGGCCGCCAGCGCGCCGGGGTCGGGGCAGTCGTAGACGACGTGGTGGGGGCGACCGATCATCTGCCCATGGTGCCCCTCATTTCGTCCGGACGACGCTCGAACCCGCCTCGGCGCGGACGCAGCGGACGAGCGCGAGACACTGTCCGGTATGACGACTCTCGACGAAGGCCCCCGGGGCGACGACACGGCATACCGCATCGAGCACGACACCATGGGTGAGGTGCGCGTGCCGCGCGACGCGCTCTACCAGGCGCAGACACAGCGGGCGGTGGAGAACTTCCCGATCTCGGGCACGCCAATCGAGCCGGCGCTCATCGCTGCGCTCGGGCGGGTCAAGGGGGCCGCCGCCCGGGTCAACGCCGAGCTCGGGGTGGTGCCGCAGCCCATCGCCGAGGCGGTGGTCGCTGCCGCTGCCCGCGTCACGGCCGGTGAGCTCGACGGCGAGTTCCCCATCGACACCTTCCAGACCGGGTCGGGCACCTCGAGCAACATGAACACCAACGAGGTCGTGGCCACGCTGGCCAGCCGCTCCCTGGGCGGGCCGGTTCACCCCAACGACCACGTCAACGCCAGCCAGAGCAGCAACGACGTCTTCCCCACCGCCGTGCACCTCGCGGTCACGTCGGCCCTGGTCGGCGACCTCGTGCCGGGGCTGGGCCACCTCGCCGCGTCGTTGGAGCGCAAGGCCGCAGAGCTCGACGGCGTCGTCAAGGCCGGCCGCACGCACCTCATGGACGCCACCCCCGTGACGCTCGGACAGGAGTTCGGCGGCTACGCCGCTCAGGTGCGCTACGGCATCGAGCGGGTCGAGGCGACGCTGGCGCGGGTGGCCGAGCTGCCGCTGGGCGGCACCGCCGTCGGCACCGGCATCAACACCCCGAAGGGCTTTGCCGACAAGGTCATCCGGCTCCTGGCGGACGAGACCGGCCTGCCGCTGACCGAGGCCCGCAACCACTTCGAGGCCCAGGGCGCGCGCGACGGCCTGGTCGAGGCGAGCGGGGCACTGAAGACGGTCGCGGTGAGCCTCACCAAGATCTGCAACGACCTGCGCTGGATGGGCTCCGGCCCCACCGCGGGGCTCGGCGAGATCGCCATCCCCGACCTGCAGCCGGGCTCGTCGATCATGCCGGGCAAGGTCAACCCCGTCATCTGCGAGGCCACCGTCATGGTGTGCGCGCAGGTCATCGGCAACGACACGACCGTCACGGTCGCGGGGATGCAGGGCAGCTTCGAGCTCAACGTCATGATGCCGGTGATGGCGCGCAACGTGCTCGAGTCGATCCGGTTGCTGGCCAACGCCTCTCGTGTCCTGGCCGACCGCTGCGTCGATGGGGTGACCGCGCACGCGGACCACGCCCGCGCGCTGGCCGAGAGCAGCCCGTCGATCGTCACGCCACTCAACCGCTACATCGGCTACGAGCGGGCGGCGTCGGTCGCCAAGACGGCGCTGAAGGAGGGGAAGACGATCCGTCAGGTGGTGCTCGACAAGGGGTTCGTCGACGAGGGCCTGCTGACCCTCGAGCAGCTCGACGACACCCTCGACGTGCTCTCGATGACCCGTCGCCCCTGACCACCCCCTGGTCCGGGGCCCGGTGCGCCGCACCGCCCCCTAGAGTCGTGCCCATGCCAACGGTGCGTGCCCTCCTCGTCGACCCGGGGTTGCCGGCCACCGAGCTCCTTCCGCCCCTGGAGGCGGCCCTACGCGGCGGCTCGCCCCTGGCGCCGTATGCCGCGGGGTCGCCCGAGCCCGTGCTCGGTCAGGATGCCGCCGGAGCGCACGGGGGACCGGACGTCCCTGACGACCTCGCCCTCTGCGTCGGCACGTCGGGCTCCACCGGTCGGGTCAAGCGGGCGATGCTGACGACCGGCAACCTCGTCAGCTCGGCCACGGCGACCCACGAGGTGCTCGGTGGGACCGGCACCTGGCTGCTGGCGATGCCCGCCCACCACGTCGCCGGCCTGCAGGTGCTGGTGCGGTCGCTCGTCGCGGGCACCACCCCGGGGGCCCTCGACCTGTCGCACGGTTTCACCACCGACGGGTTCGTCGCCGCTACCCGCGAGCTGGTCGAGCGTGCCCCCGGGCGCGTCTACACGGCGGTCGTCCCGACCCAGCTGAGCCGGCTGCTCGACGACGCCGACGGGAGAGCCGGCCTCGCGGCATACGACGGGGTGCTGGTGGGGGGCGCGGCGACGAGCGCCGAGGCGCTGGGTGCCGCCGCCGCCGCGGGGGTGCGCCTCGTGCGCACCTACGGCGGCAGCGAGACCGCTGGAGGTTGCGTCTACGACGGGCTCCCCCTGCCGGTGAGCCACCTGCACATCGACAACGACGGGCACGTCGTCCTCGGTGGGGCGACCGTGGCCCACGGCTACCTCGGCGAGCCCGCCCTCACGGCCGACGCCTTCAGCCTCGACGCCGACGCCGTGCGGTGGTTCCGCACCGACGACCTCGGGCATCTCGACGACGACGGCCGCCTCACCCTCAGCGGCCGTGCCGACGACCTGATCAACACCGGAGGGCTCAAGGTGACCCCGGGAGCGGTGGAGGACGCGGTCGCGCGCTATGTCGACGGGGTGCGTGACGTGGTGGTCGTGGGCTCTCACCACCCCACCTGGGGGCAGGCGGTCTCCGTGGCCCTGACCCTCCAGCGGGGCGCGCCGCAACCGACCCTGCGCGACGTGCGCACGGCCCTGCGCGGCATCCTGCCCGACCACGCGCTGCCCCACCGGCTGCTGTTGCTCGACGCGATCCCGCAGCGTGGGCCCGGGAAGCCGGACCGTCGTGCGCTGACCCGGGCCTTCGATGACACAATGGATGTTCATCCGGCTCGCCCGTGACGCGCTGGTCGTGGGTCGCAGCCGCAGGAAGGAGCCAGCAGTGGCGAGAGTGGTGCTGACCCTGCTCAGTCTGGGGCTGACGATCTACGCCCTCATCGACTGCCTCCAGACGCCCGATGACAAGGTGCGGCACGTCTCCAAGATCTTCTGGGCGGCGCTCATCATCCTCGTGCCGTGGGTCGGGCCCCTCAGCTGGCTGATCGCCGGCCGCAAGCGGGGCGCACCGGGGGCCAGTCGTCGGGTGCGCGGCCCCAAGGGGCCCGAGGACGACCCCGACTTCCTTCGCGGTCTCTGATCCGTCTCGACCTCTGAGGCATCCTGGCCTTTGCGCCATCCCGACCGAAAGCACCCCTTACCTCCAGTGGCCACCTCCTCGCAGTGGATCAGCGGCGCGCGCCCACGCACCCTGCCCGTCGCCGTCGCCCCGGTCGCCGTCGGCACCGCGGCGGCCCTCGCCCGCGGTCAGGCGCACCTGTGGCTGGCGGTGCTCGCCCTGGTCGTCTCGCTGTCGCTCCAGGTCGGGGTCAACTACGCCAACGACTACTCCGACGGGATCCGCGGCACCGATGACGTGAGGGTGGGGCCGGTGCGGCTGGTGGGCCAGGGGCTGGCCGAGGCGAGCGAGGTGCGGCGGGCAGCCGGCCTGAGCTTCGTGGTGGCCCTGCTGTCGGGCCTGGCCCTGGTGGCCCTCACCTCGACGTGGTGGCTGCTGCTCGTTGGTCTGGCGTGCGTGCTGGCGGCGTGGTACTACACCGGTGGGCAGCGCCCCTACGGCTACTCCGGGCTGGGTGAGGTCTTCGTCTTCGTGTTCTTCGGCCTGGTGGCCACGCTCGGAACCGAGTACACCCAGGCGGGCTCGATCAGCTGGCTGGGCGTGCTCGGGTCGGTGGGCGTGGGCGCCCTCGCCTCCGCCATCCTCGTGGCCAACAACCTGCGCGACATCCCCACCGACTCGGTGCAGGGCAAGAACACCCTGGCGGTCCGGCTCGGCGACGGGGGCACCCGCTCCCTCTACTCGGGCCTGGTCGCCGTCTCGCTCGCCGTCGTGCTCGGGTGCGCGGGGCTGCAGCTCGGCACGGTACCGCTCGACGACCCGGGGGCGCTCGCGGCGCTGAGACCCCAAGGCCACGGCGTCCCCTCGGCCCTGGTCGCGCTCGTCTCCTACGGCCTCGCCGTCCCCCTGCTCAGGGTCCTTCGCCGCGGTGCCACGGGCCGCGACCTCATCCCCGTCCTCGCGGGCACCGGCCGCTTCCAGCTGGTCTGGTCGGTGCTCCTGGCCGCGGGCATCGCCGCTGGCCCCCACCTCTGACCCCCAGGGGTTCGGGTTGTCCACAGGGGGTGTCTGCGCCACGGGTGTCCACAGCAGACGTCATCTCACCTTCTCGGGCGCTCAGGACGGGACCAGGGTTCTGGGGTGCGCCCGCCCGACCTCCCTGCGTTCTTCACGACCGCTGACGCCCGCAAGGTTGGCGTCGGCGAGTGGCGGCTGCGGCGGCTCGTCGAGAGGAGGCACGTCACCCGGTTGCGCCGAGGCCTGTATGCCGTGGTCGCTCCTGCCCCGCTCGGCGTCGCCCGGGCGACGGCATACCGGGGCCTGGTGCTGGCCTCGCATGCTGCTCACCGTGACGGCGACGCGGTCAGCCACCTGCACCGCGGCCGGACCACCGGGCAGGAGGTGTGGGGCGATCTGGCCGTGCAGGCCACTGGGTGGGTCGGGTGCGGTGCGCGACCCCGGGGCCGCCTTCGCCGCCGAGAACACGAGGTACGACACCATCGGCAACCTCGGGGTGGAGCGCGTGCGTTTCGGTCTGGACGACCTGCTCCGGGACCGCGCCGGGGTCGAGCGACGCGTGCGCGACCGCCGCCGCCTCGGGCCTGCGGAGCGCTTCACCGGGTCGTTCGAGACTCTGCCGGCCCTGACCATCCCCTGGTTCTGACCATCCCCAGCGGGTGCGGATCGCTGCGCCGTCACGCTCGGACGGTGCGGGCCCAGGTGATCCGTGGGCCCCACCAGCCGCTGGCCATGAACAGCACGCCGATGACGAAGCCCGCGTCGTCCGCCTCGCCGTCGTGCGGCACGGCGTAGACCACGATGTGGTCACGCGCGAGCGACAGCACGATCCCCACGCGCCCGTTTCGCGCCAGGGGGGTCAGCGGTCCTCGAGCTCGGAGTCCTCGGCCTCCTCGTCCTCACCGACGACGCCACGGCGGCGCTCGGCCCGCTCATGCATCTTGCCGGCCAGGCGGCTGCTCATGGCGTCGCGGTCGCGGCGCAGGAAGAAGTACGACACGACGAGTGAGGTCAGCGCCGACAGCACCAGCAGCATCGGCTGCTGGTCCTGGCTGCGCAGCCCGAGCAGCCAGAAGAGGATCAGGCTGCCGAAGAAGATCATCAGCCGCATGACGGTGTAGCGCAGGACGGTGTTCTTCATGGGCCGGTTCCTACTTCAGGCCGGAGTAGCTGTGCAGTCCGGTGGCGTAGAGGTTGACGACCGTGAAGTTGAGCAGGACGCAGACGTAGCCCGCCAGCGCGATGTAGGTCGCCCGCTTCGGCTCCCAGCCCGCCGTTGCCCGCGCGTGCATGTACGCCGCGTAGATCACCCAGATGACGAAGGTCCAGACCTCCTTGGGGTCCCAGGTCCAGTAGGCGCTCCACGCCTTCTGCGCCCAGATCGCACCCGCGATCAGGGTGAAGGTCCACAGGATGAAGCCCACCATGTTGAGCCCGTAGGCCGTGCGCTCCAGTCGCGCCGCCGACGGCAGCGACTCCATGAATGTCGCCTTCGACGGGGGGTTCGCCTCGCGCCTGCGCTTGATGAGGTAGACGATGCCCATCGAGAAGCCGATCGTGAACACCCCGACGGCGAGGATCGCGACCATGACGTGGATGACCAGCCACACGCTCTTGAGCGCCGGGACGAGCTCGGCGGCCTCGGTGTAGAAGGCGAAGAGGGCCAGACCGAGGGTCAGCAGCACGGGCCCGACGACGAACAGCCCCAGCCACTCCCACCGGTTGCGCTTGACGAGCACACTGAAGCCGAGGGCCACGGCGGCCGCGCCGGCCACCGCGAACTCGAACATGTTGCCCCACGGCGGCCGCATGACGGCGACGCCGCGCATCACGACGGAGGCGACGATGATCGCGGTGCCGAGCCACGTGACGGCGACGGCCATCCCGGCGGTCCTGCGGGCCCGCGGCGACGGCTCGGCGGGCACGGTGGACGAGCCGTCGTCCGCACCGCCGACCTCGTCTACCGCGACGACGCCGTCGGCCCCCTCGACGACCTCGGCATCGGCGCCACTGGCCTCCCCCGGGCCACCGGCGCCGACCATCGCCTTGGCCCGCGCCGGGGACGTCGTACGAGTGCGCTCGACCCGCTCGGGGCCGAGGGCCGCGAGGTGGAAGGCGAAGAGCAGCATCGCGATCGTGAACACCGCCATGGCGGAGTAGAGCGCGAGGTTGGAGAGGCTGACGAGCGTCCTCGAGACGTCACCGGTCATGGCGTGTCCGTTCTTCGTTGAGCTCGTCGCGCAGCACGGTGAGCAGCGCGGCGAGGCCGGGATCGACGTTCTTGGCGAGTCCGCCGATGGTGACCACGGTACGTGGTGCGGTGTCCTCGAGTGCATCCGGTGCGGCCCCCGCGGCGACAGGAGCAGCAGGGGCAGGGGCCACCCGGACGAAGACCCGCCGGCGCCGCACGAGCAGAGAGGCCAGCAGGCCGAGCAGGGTCGCGAGGGCGGCGAAGAGGGTGAACCCCTTGCCGGGGTCGACACGGGCCGAGAGACCCGCCCAGCGCTCGACGCGGTCGAAGCTGACGGTGCCCCGCCCGCCCGGCAGCTCGTACGACTGCCCCGGCTTGAGCCTGATGAGCAGCGGCTTGCCCGCGGCGTTGTCGACCTGCTTGAGCCCGGCCGTGCTCAGGCTGTAGACCGACTGCGGCCGACCGCCGGGGTAGAGGTTGCCCTCCCACACCGACATCGCCACCTCGGGGTCGAGCAGGTCCGGAAAGGTCGAGAGCGGGCCGTTGGCGAAGGAGGTGGCAGCCGTCGGCATGAAGACCGCGCTGAAGCCGAGCTGCTGCGGCCGCGACGACGGCACCTTGATCGCGCCGGTCGAGGTGTAGTTGTTGTCCTGCGCGAGGAACGGCGTGGCCTGCGAGTAGAGCACCTTGCCCTGCGCGTCCTTGACGGTGATGACGGGCGAGTAGCCGTTGCCGAGCAGGAAGACGTCGACGCCGTCGAGGGTGATCGGGTTGTTGGGGCTGATCGTCTGCTCGACCGGCTTCTGCCCCGGCTGCTCGGTGGTCTTGACGTAGGCGGTGAACTCCCGCGGCGCACCGAGCTGCGAGCCGCCGACCTGCTCCTCGAAGCGCACCCGGAGCTTGGTCAGGTCGATGGTGAAGGGCGGGATGTCTGACTCGAGGTTGGTCAGCGGGCCTGGACTGAGGGTGTTGAACGACGAGATGGTCGAGCCGAACGACTCGCCCTCGCTGACGATGACGTCGCCTCGCCAGCCCACGAGGTGGCTGGCCGCGACCCCGACGATGATGGCGCACAGGGCGATGTGGAAGACGAGGTTGCCGGTCTCACGCAGGTATCCGCCCTCGGCGCTGACCGAGTCGCCATCGTGCGCGTGCACACGGAAGCGTTTGCGGCGCAATAACTTCCGTGCTGCCTCGTGCGCCTCGGCGGCAGTGCCGGCATACGTGAAGGAAAGGTGGTCGGGCAGCCGCTCGAGCCGGCGGGGCGCGCGCGGGGGCTGCGCGCGGATGGCCCGCCAGTGCAGCCGGCTGCGCGGCACGATACACCCGACGAGCGACACGACGAGCAGCAGGTAGATCGAGGCGAACCACGGCGACGAGTAGACGTCGAAGACGCTGAGCCGGTCGAGCACCGGCCCAAGGGTCGGGTGCGCGTTGAGGTAGTCGGTGACCCGCACCGAGTCGATCGAGCGCTGCGGGAAGATCGACCCCGGCACTGCCGCGACCGACAGCAGCAGGAGCAGGAAGAGCGCGGTGCGCATCGAGGTGAGCTGGCGCCAGGCCCAGCGGGCCCACCCCAGCGGGCCGAGGCGCGGCTGGGTGATGGGCCCACGCGGAGGCCGTATGGAGCCGCCGGCGGCCTGGGTGCCTCCGCCCGGCCCGCCTGCCGCGGTGTCCGGGTCCCTGTCGGTGTCCGTGTCCGTGCTGGTCGTCATCTAGAGCACCGTCCGGTAGGCGCCAGCACTTGCGCCGAAGAGGTGGGCCTGCACCCAGGCGATGGCTTCGGTCCACGTGCCGGTGAGCATCAGCACCCCGACCAGGAGCAACAGCCCGGCCCCGAAGCGGTGGATCGCTCTCTGGTGTCGATGGATCCAGGTCGTGCGCCCGAAACGCGAGTAGGCCCCGGCGATGATGAGGAAGGGCAGGCCGAGCCCGAGGGAGTAGGCCAGCGCGAGGAGCACCCCGCGCAGGACGATCCCACCGTCACCACCCAGGGGGCCGTTGAGGGCGAGGATCGCCCCGAGGGTGGGTCCGGTGCACGGCGCCCACCCGAGCGCGAAGACGGCGCCCAGCAGCGGCGCTCCCACGAGCCCCGCCGGCGCCCGCCACCGGGGCGCCACGGTGCGCTGCGACCCCAGCCGCTCCCCCACCCCCAGAAAGACGAGCGCCAGCACGATGACGACACCGCCGCCGATGCGAGTCAGCAGGTCGAGGTGCTCGCGCAGGGCGAAGCTCGCGGCCGACACCACCACCCCAAGCGCCATGAAGACGACCGAGAAGCCCAGCACGAAGAGCAGCGTGCCCAGCACCAGCCGCGAGCGACGACGCTCCTGCAGCGAGACGTCCGACAGCCCGGTGACATAACCCAGAAAGCCCGGCACGAGGGGCAGCACGCACGGCGAGGCGAACGACACGAAACCGGCCGCCAGCGCCACGACGAGGGCGACCGGCAGCGCACCGGTCGCGACCGGCGACTCGAGGGCGACAGAGCTCAGCACGGGAAGTCCACGCGCTCAGGCCTTCTCGGCGAGCGCGTCGTCGATGAGCGCCTTGAGGGTCGACTCGGTGGTGCCCCCCAGCACCCGGGCGGCGATGCGGCCCTGACGGTCGAGCACGAGGGTCGACGGCGTCGCCGTCGCCTTTCCCTGCAGCGCCAGCATCGGCTGGCCCCCACTGCCCTGGTCGCTGATCGACGGGTAGCTCACCTTGTTGGCGGCCAGGAACGCCGCGCCGTTGGCGGGTGAGTCGCGGGTGTCGACACCGATGAACACGACCGGGGCCTTGGCTTTTTCGTAGGAGGCCCACGCCGACTGCAGGTGGGGCAGCTCCTCGATGCAGGGGCCGCACCACGACCCCCACACGTTGACGACCACGACCTTTCCCGTGCCGTCGGCCGCCATCGACCAGGGCGCGCCCGCGACCGTGGTGCCCGACAGCGCCAGCGGCTGCCCTCGCTGCGCCACGGACAGCTGCTCGACCGAGCCGTCACCGGCGACGAAGCCCTTGTTGTCACCTGCTCGCGCCTGAGCCGCAACGGAGTTGGGGTCGCTGGTGCAGCCGGCCAGGCCCACACCGGTCCCGAGCAGCAGGGCAGCGAGGAGCGCGCCGCGTCGACGCGACATACGGGCCCTCATGCGCCGACCACCGCGGAGGCGCCGGGCAGGAGGCGTCGGGCCGGCTCGCTGTAGGTGATCGAGCGCAGCTCGTCGTCGGCGTACTCCAACGAGGTGAGCGAGGCCAGGCTGCACTCGCGGCTGCGCGGGTCGTGCCACAACCGCCGGCCCTCGAGGCGGCAACGCGTCGTCCAGATCGGTAGCTGGTGCGAGACGAGCACGACCTCGTGACCTCGGGCGGCGGCCCGCGCGTCGGTCACGGCGAGCAGCATCCGCTCGGCGATCTCGGTGTAGGGCTCGCCCCAGCTGGGGCGGAAGGGGTTGACCAGCCGGGGCCAGACGGCCGGTCGGGCGAGCGACCCGGGGCCGGCGCCGAAGGTCTTGCCCTCGAACCAGTTGCCGGCCTCGATCACCCGGTCGTCGGTGCTGACGGGGAGCACGTGAGGGGCAGCGACGGCCCCGGCCGTCTCCTGCGCGCGCTCGAGCGAGGACGCGACGACACGCACGACGTCATGAGCGGCGAGGTGCTCGCCGACGAGGACCGCCATCTGCTGGCCCAGGTCGCTGAGGTGGTATCCCGGGAGTCGACCGTAGAGGACGCCCCCCGGGTTGTGCACCTCACCGTGGCGCATGAGGTGGACGACGGTGCGCTCGCTCATCCGGCAGCCCCCGCGGCCCCGGCGACCGCAGCGGCCGCTGCCTTCGCCGCGTGCGGCAGCGCCCGCAGCACGTGCTCGACCGCCTCGTCGTCGTGCGAGGCGCTGACGAACCACGACTCGTAGGCGCTCGGCGGCAGGTGCACGCCCTGGCTGAGCATTGAGTGGAAGAAGGCGCGGAAGGCCTCGGTCGACTGGTCGCGCGCCTCGTCGTAGTTGGCGACCTGCCCCTCGCGGAAGAACACGCTGAACATCGAGCCCGCCCACTGCACGCGGTGGGCGACACCCTCGGTGGACAGGGCGGCCGATGCCGCGTCGGCGATGGTGTGGGCGACGACCCCGATGCGGTCGTAGACCTCGTCGGTGCAGCCGAGCAGGGTCGCGAGGCCCGCTGCGGTCGCCACGGGGTTCCCCGACAGGGTGCCCGCCTGGTAGACCGGGCCCGACGGGCTCAGCATGGCCATGATGTCGCGACGACCGCCGAACGCGGCGGCGGGAAAGCCGCCACCCATGACCTTGCCGAAGGTGAAGAGGTCGGGCGCGCCGCCGTCGTAGGGGCCCTCGAGGCCGTACCACCCGCTGCGCGAGCAGCGGAAGCCCGTCATCACCTCGTCGGAGACCAGCAGGGCGCCGTTCGCGGCGGTGACCCGGCGCATCGCCTCGGTGAAGCCCGGAGCGGGAGGGACGACCCCCATGTTGCCCGGCGAGGCCTCGGTGATGAGGCAGGCGATCTCGCTCCCCCGGGCGGCGAACGCCGCCTCGAGGGCCGGGACGTCGTTGTAGGGCAGCACGATCGTCTCGGCCGCCGCACTGGCCGGCACACCGGCCGAGTCGGGCAGTCCGAAGGTGGCGATGCCGGAGCCGGCCGCGGCGAGGAGCGCGTCGACGTGCCCGTGGTAGCACCCGGCGAACTTCACGACGACCGAGCGGCCGGTGAAGCCGCGGGCGAGCCGGATCGCCGTCATCGTCGCCTCGGTGCCGGAGTTGACCAGCCGCACCTCCTGTACGGGGTCGACCCGCGCGACGATCTCCTCGGCGAGGGCGACCTCGTTCTCGCTCGGCGTGCCGAAGCTGAACCCGCGGGTCGCGGCGTCCTGCACGGCCGCCACCACGTCGGGGTGGGCGTGCCCGAGGATCATCGGCCCCCACGAGCAGATGAGGTCGACGTAGCGCCGGCCGTCGGCGTCGGTGAGCCACGGCCCGGTGGCCGAGGCCATGAAGCGTGGGGTGCCTCCCACGGCACGGAAGGCACGCACCGGCGAGTTGACCCCGCCGGGGGTCACCTCGAGCGCGCGCTCGAAGAGGGCCTGCGACGCCGGCGCCTCGAACGGATAGCCGATGGCACTCGGGCTCGCGGACGTCTCCACCGATGAGGTCATGAGCCCATTGTCGCAAGCCCACCTGAGAACGGTCGCGCCCGGTAGGGGCGTCGTGACCGACCACACACCGGGAGGCCGCGATTCACCGTACGGAACCTCGGCTCGCGCCGCGGGTCAGGCGCTCTCCGGTCGCGCGGCTGGGACGACGGCCGCACTCTCCGCGCACCGGTCGTGGTCTGGCTGGGCTTCGACGACGCGGGACATGGCCGAGCCGACGATGGCGAACTGCTCGGGCGTCACGAGGTCGAGCAGGTGGCGCCGCACGCTCCCGACGTGCCCGACGGCGACGTCGAGCACCCGCTGG
The DNA here is from genome assembly GCA_030853445.1 of Actinomycetota bacterium. Lineage (GTDB taxonomy): Bacteria > Actinomycetota > Actinomycetes > Actinomycetales > Dermatophilaceae > Lapillicoccus. The sequence continues at coordinate 28,203 of JALYVC010000473.1, forward strand.
GCGCCGTCGGGGGTGAGCACGAGCTCGACCCCGCGCCGGTCGTTCTCGCACGGCTGGCGCACCACCCAGCCGCGGCGCTCCAGGCGGGTGGCGGTGTGGGTCAGCCGGCTGCGCGACTGGACCACGAGGTCGGCCAGCTCCGACATCCGCAGCCGGTGCTTGGGCGTCTCGCTCAGCATGGAGATGATCTCGTACTCCGAGAGGGCCAGGCCGTGCTCCTGCAGGTCGCGGTCGAGGGCCTCCTCGAGCATGCGCGTGCCCCGGAGGTAGGCGCGCCACGCCCTCTGCTCGTCGTCGTCGAGCCAGCGGGTCTGGTCGGGCATCTGGGTCCTCGGATCGGGTCGGGGGTCGGGGGCTTGCCAGCGTCGTCATTTTAGTTTAATATTCAACTTGTACGGCGGGGTGAGCGAGCGGCAGCTCCCGGGCGGGTGGCTGCCTCGCAGCTCTCGGCCTGCCCACGACCTTCCGAATCCTAATGTCCAGACCCAAGGAGTACCTCATGGCCAGCATCACCGACCTCAACGCCGGCACCTGGACCGTCGACCCGACCCACAGCGAGCTGAGCTTCACCGCCCGCCACCTGATGGTCACCAAGGTCCGCGGCAAGTTCACCGACTTCACCGGCACCGTCGAGGTCAAGGAGCCCGTCTCCGAGTCCGTCGTCACCGCCACCGCCAAGCTGGCGTCGGTCGACACCGGCAACGCCGACCGTGACGGGCACGTGCGCGGCGAGGACTTCTTCGACGTGGACAAGAACCCCGAGATGACCTTCGTCTCCACCTCCGTCTCCGACTCCGAGCTCGCCGGCGACCTCACCATCAAGGGCATCACCAAGCCCGTCGTCTTCGACGTCGACTTCAACGGTGTCGCGACCGACCCGTGGGGCAACACCAAGGCGGGCTTCGAGGCCAGCGCCGAGATCAACCGCAAGGACTGGGACCTCAACTGGAACGCCGCCCTCGAGGGTGGCGGCGTGCTCGTCTCCGAGAAGATCAAGATCGCCCTCGACATCCAGCTCCTCAAGGGCTGAGCCGACGGTCGGGGGCGGGGCACCTCCCACCCCCCTCACTCGTTCTCGAAGTACGGCCGCATCGTCACCCCCTTGACGGTGCGGCCGCCGCACGACGTCTCCCCCACCCCCGCGCTTCCCTCGTCGTCACCCCCACCCCCCAAGTCGCCTTCGTGCGCTCGATGTGCCCGTTTCTGTGTTCTACGGGGCACTTCCGGGCCCGTCCGACGCAACAGGACGAAGGGGTGGCGTGGGGGCACCGTGAGGGGGATGCCACCTCGGTCAGGCGGTCAGCCAGCCCGCGGCCTCGAGCGCGTAGTAGGTGAGGATGACCTGGGCGCCGGCACGCTTGATCGACGTCAGCGCCTCGAGGGCGCACCGCTTCCGGTCGATCCAGCCCTGGGCCGCCGCCGCCTCGATCATGGAGTACTCCCCCGAGATCTGGTATGCCGCGACGGGCACGTCGGAGGCCTCCCTCGCCGCCGCGATGACGTCGAGGTAGGGCAGACCGGGCTTGACCATCACGAGGTCGGCACCCTCCTGCAGGTCGAGACGGATCTCGCGCAGCGACTCGGTGAGGTTGGCCGGGTCCTGCTGGTAGGTCGCTCGGTCCCCCTCGAGCGACGACTGCACGGCCTCGCGGAAGGGCCCGTAGAACCCGGAGGAGTACTTCGCGGCGTAGGCCAGCACGATGACGTCCTCGAAGCCCTCGGCGTCGAGCGCCGCGCGCACGACCGCGACCTGGCCGTCCATCATCCCGCTCGGCCCGACGACGTGGGCGCCGGCCCGCGCCTGCGCCACGGCCATCTCGGCGTAGCGGGCCAGGGTGGCGTCGTTGTCGACGCGACCCCGCGAGTCGAGCACCCCGCAGTGGCCGTGGTCGGTGAACTCGTCGAGGCACAGGTCGGCCATGAGCACGAGGTCGTCACCACAGGCCTCACGCACCCGCCGCAGGGCGAGGTTGAGGATGCCGTCGTCGTCGGTCGCCCCCGAGCCCACGCCGTCCTTGCCCGTTTCGAGCGGCACCCCGAAGACCATCAGCCCACCGATGCCCGCGGCCACGCACTCCCGCGCGGTCTCGACCAGCGACTCGAGCGAGTGCTGCACGACGCCGGGCATGCTGGTGATGGCCACCGGGGCCGGTGCGCCCTCCTTGACGAAGACGGGTAGCACGAAGTCTCGTGGGTGCAGCCGCGTCTCGGCGACGAGGGCGCGCACGGCTGCCGTCTGGCGCAGCCGTCGCGGCCGGATGACGGGACCCTGGGCCCGACCCGCGTCGTAGGACGGCCTGCCGGCCTGGCCGCGCGGCACCGCCGGGTCGGGCGTCACTACTTGGCCCGTCGCCTCGACGTCGGCTTCTTCTCGCTCGGCCGTCGCACCGGCTCGCCCGCCTCGCGCGCCGCGACCGCGAGGCCCAGCCCGTGGGC
>JALYVC010000482.1 GCA_030853445.1 Actinomycetota bacterium
TGCTCGCTCGGCGTCGAAGCCTGGCCCGCACCGGCGGAGCCGCCGCCCGCGGTCGGAGCGGATCCGCTGGGACCGGAGGTGACGTCATACGGGTCGGCGGTCGCCTTGGGGGCGCGGCCCGTCGGGCCGGCCGCGCGTGAGCGCATGAGCAGGTAGACGGCCACCAAGGCCACGACGACGAGCAGGAGGAACCAGAGCCAGGACGGCATCGGAGAGTGATCCTTTCGGGGACGGCGGCGGTGCGCTCGGCCGAGCAGCACCGCCGGTCTGCACACACGCTAGCGGGGCCGGAGGCCGACGTCAGGACCTGTGGTCGCTGGTGGTCCGTCACACAACGGGGTAGACAGGACGCAACACCCCAAGAGCACCGAGCCCGCCACAGGAGAACACGTGTCAGAACAACCGCCCGAGCACCCCACCGCCGAGCCGCCGAGCCCGATGGACGCAGTCGAGCACGCCATCGACGACGCCAAGCAGGCCGAGGCCGACCTGCGCGCCCTCGCCCCGGACGCCCTCAAACAGCCGCAGGACGACCCGATGCCCAACGCCTTTGACTCCGAGGACTGAGCCCAGCAGGACCGAGACGTCCGGGTCCTCGAGCGTCGGAACACGCCGAGACGTGAACGCGCGGCGTCAGGCGTGCCCGCGCTTCTTCCGCGCCTGCTCCGCTTTCCGCCGCAGCTGGTTGTAGGCCCCGGTGATGCCCATCGCCTTCTTGACCTCGGCGACCACGGCACGCACCTCGGTGCGGGTGGCCTCGGTGCCTTCGACGATGATCTCGTCGACGAGCCCCGGCTGCGCCTCGTAGGTCGCCCGCCGTTCCCTCATGGGCTGGAGGTAGCGGTTGACCGCCTCCGCCAGCGCGTCCTTGACCTCGACGTCGCCGACGCGGCCGGCGCGGTAACGCTCCACGAGCTCGTCGACCTGCGCCTGGTCGTCGTTGAACGCCCGGTGGTAGGCGAAGACCGGGTTCCCCTCGACGGTGCCGGGGATGTCGGCGCGCACGCGGTTGGGGTCGGTGTACATCCCCGCGACCTTCTTGCGCACCGTCGCCGCGTCGTCGGACAGCATGATCGCGTTGCCGAGCGACTTGCTCATCTTGGCCTGGCCGTCGGTGCCGATGAGCGTGGTGATCTCGGAGACGACGAGCTCGGGGATGGGGAAGACGTCGCCGTACAGGTGGTTGAAGCGACGGGCGATCTCACGCGTCACCTCGACGTGGGCGTGGTTGTCCTTGCCGACGGGCACGACGTTGCCCTTGACGCAGAGGATGTCGGCAGCCTGCAGCACGGGGTAGCCCAGCAGACCGTAGGGCATCTCGTCCTTGCCCGCCGCTCGCGCCATGTCCTTCAGGCTGGGCACCCGCTCCAGGCGCGGCACGGTGACGAGGTTCTGAAAGAGCGTGTTGAGCTCCATCACCTCGGGGATCGCCGACTGCAGGTAGAACGTCGCGCGCCCCGGGTCGATGCCGGCCGCGAGCTGGTCGAGCACCATGTCGCGCGCGTTCTTGCTCACCTGGTCGATGTCGGCGCGCGTGTTCTTCGTCGTCAGCATGTGCAGGTCGGCGATGATGAAGAACGCCTCGTACTCCTCCTGCAGGCGAATCCGGTTCTCGATGCTGCCGACGTAGTGGCCCAGGTGCAGCTTGCCCGTGGGACGGTCGCCGGTCAGCATCCGCTTGCGCGGTGGCGGGGCCGTCTGCGGTGGGTCGGTCGCCTCCGGCGCCGCGCTGCTGGTGGTGGCGGCGGTGACGCTGGTCACGTCGGTCCTCTCCGTGGTTGCCGTGTTCATGGTCGTGTCTCCCTCAGGGTCGGACCCCGGAGGGGGACCCTGCGCGGACACGCAGAAGCCGCCCTCTCGGGGCGGCTTCGTCGTGGTGCTCGTGGGGGTGCCGCCCGTCAGGGCAGCCACCAGCGCCTGGTCACGGCGGGCCGCGGCGGGAGCAAGGTCGTCATCACATCCGCGATGCTACTCCACCGTGTCAGGCGACCTCGCCTCTCGGGTGTCCAGGCCCGGCGGTGGCGCGGACGACCTGAGCCAGGTCGGCAAAATATATCTAAACGGACAAGGAGTGCGGCGAACGGACGGCCGACGACCAAACGAGCGACGCGCCGGGACGGACCACAGAGACTGAGACGGTGGGGCCCGCAGAACAGAGGCGGGACGGGGCCTCGTACCTCCCCATCTGGACCGTCCGGGTCGAGCCGCCCCCACCGGCTCCCCGGACGATCCAGGGCGCCCCGCCCCGCAGACGGTCCGGGCCTCGCTCAGACCCTGACGACCCGGCTCGGGTCGACCCCCGACGGGTCGGGCACCCCCGACCACACCGGGTTGGTGAAGGCGATGATCGAGCCGGTGGCGTCCCGGGCCACCACCCGGTGGTAGCCGTCACCGCCCGGCACACCGACGGAGACCGACCCTGTGCCCGTCCTCGGGAGCTGGACGCCGGTCGTGGTGGTGCGCGCAGCGAGCGTGTAGCGACCGGTCACCGTGGTCAGCCCGCTGACGACCTCGAGCGTCGTGTCGCTCGGCAGCTCGGCGGTGAGGATCGTGAGCTCACCGGGCTGGCGGACGCTCGACGAGGGCACCGACCCCATGGGGCGGCCGTCGAGGGTGATGGCGAGGTCACCGAGGAAAGGCAGCCGCATCACGGTCGCTCGTCCGCTGCGCAGGGCGGCCAGGTCCGACGCCTCGGTGCGGCCACCCCACAGGTGTGTGAGGAAGGTGTCCTTCCAGCTGCGGCCGCCGTGGTCGTCACTGACCCCGTTGGCGGTGAAGACGAGGCCCCGGTTCCACAACAGGTCGCCGAGGAGCAGGTGGTCGTCCAGCGACATGCCCCCTCGCTCGACGTAGCCGAGCTCGAGCACGTCGGCGCCGTAGACCCCGCTCGTGGCGAGGACCGTGACGACGTTGAGGAAGCGGGCGTCCGTGCGCGGCCGCGGCGTGGTCCCGAAGGGGTGGTTGTAGCTGGCGACGCCGGGGCCTGAGTGGATCGTGGCGACCGCCGCGGCTAGGCCCGGCTCGGGCAGGTTGGTCGCGCCCCGCCCGTACCACCCGATGTGGTGGTCGCCGGCACCCGAGACCTCGATCCCGTGCCGGCGCGAGACCGGGCTGGTGGCGAACACCTGGTCGTAGACGGACACCAGCGCATTGAGCGCGTCCACACCGGTCACCAGACGAGGCAGCCCGATCCGCGGCACCCGCGCCCGGACGGCCCCCTGCTGCGCGCTCACCTGCAGGGTCAGGCCCGTGATCGAGTTGTCGGCGGCGACCATCTCGCCGCCGAAGAGCGCCTCGATGTCGTCGAGGGGGGTGAGGGTCACCTCGAGGCGGTCACCCTGCGCGACCTGCCGGTAGACGTGGCCGACCGTGGGAGTGGCCCGCAGACGCCCGTCCGGTCTCGCGCCGAAGCGGTAGACCAGCGCGAAGCCCTTGCCGCCGTGCGTGCTGAGGTTCACCACCAGCTCGACGAAGGCCGAGCCCGACAGCTTCTCGACCTGCAGCGGCAGCACGACCTGCCGCCCGACCACGAAGCCCTCCAGGAGGTTGGCCGAGCTGGTGGCCTCCACCCCGACGGTTGCCGCCGTCGAGGCGGCGATCTCGAGCAGGAGGGCCGTCGACCCGTTGACCGTGGTGACGTCGGCCTGCGCCAGCGAGGCCTTGCCGAGGCGCACCGGCTTCCAGACCCACCCCATGGACGCCAGGGCGCTGAAGACGTACTCCCGCGGGGTGCGCTCGTCGGGCAGCGCAAAGAGGCGCCAGTCGTGCTCGGTCAGCCAGAGACTGTCGCACGACGCCTTCTCGGCGAGCGACACCTGCCCGGCGACGGAGCCGCTCCGCTCGGACCCGACCGAGTGCACGTGCATCGCGTGCCGGCTGCTGCGCGTGCCGTCGGGCAGGGTGAGAGAGCTGCGCCGGGCCGCGCCCGCGGCGTAGGCCGGGCGGGTCGTCCCCTGCGCGAGCACCGCCAGGGCCGCGGCCACCGACCCGGCCCGCAGCACGCTGCGCCGTGAGAAGGGGTCGCTGATGCCCGCCGCCACCTCGCCCTCACGGTGGAGCCCGAGGGCGCTCAGGTCGAGGGTGGGCTGGGGCGTCTCGTCATCACACATGTCCGAAGTATGCCCTTGGCACGCCGCCGAGGTCGGGCTCCGCCCCGGTGGGGTCGAGGGCTGGACGAGCGAGGAACCCGTGCCGCGGCACCGGGCGGACGTCGCCGGGGGAGCGACCCTGCCTCAGGGCCTCCCACCGTGCGGCACCGCGACCGTCACCACCCGCACCTCGGCCTCACGTGCCGCGGAGCGTGCCTGCTCGTCGAAGTCGGGCGCGCACGACATGAACAGGGTGCGCCCGTCGTCACCGCCGAGCATGCAGGCGAAGACGCCCGTCCCCGGCACGACCTCGTCGACGATCTCGCCGCCCTCACGGACGCGGATCACCCGCCCGTGCACGGCGTCGGCGACCCACAGGCAGCCCTCGCTGTCGAGACCGCAGCCGTCGGGCGCGACCACGAGGTGCGGCAGGGCCTCGGCGATGACCCGGCTGGACGGGATCTCGCCGAACTGCGCCCAGACCCGTCGGTTGAGCAGCGCACCGTCGGCCCCGATGTCGAAGGCCGTGATGCGGTTGCCGAAGGTCTCGTCGACCAGCAGGGTGCCGTCGGGGGTGATGACCGACCCGTTGGGGAACCACAGGTCGTCGGCGACCTGCGTGACCGTGCCGTCGGGGTCGACCCGCAGCAGCCCCGTCGGCGCGATGTCGGCGCCGGCCATGAGGTCGAAGCCGAAGCTGCCGACGAACGCCCGCCCCTGGTCGTCCACGACCATGTCGTTGGGATGGCCGGTGACGAAGGGCGCGAGGTCGGCGTGCTCGACCATGCTGCCGTCCTCTTCGCGCAGCAGCAGCCTGGCGTCCCGCATCGATACCACGAGCAGCCGCCCGTCGGGCATCCACCCGATCCCCGACGGCTGGTTGGGCACCTGGGCCTCCACCCGCCGGTCGCTGCCGTCGGCGGCCGCCGAGTAGACGGCATACGTGTAGAAGTCAGCGAACCACAACCGCCCTTCGTGCCAGCGCGGGCACTCGGTGTAGGAGAGGTCGGTCAGGATCGTGCGGACGTCATCGGCCATGCCAGGACCGTATGCCGTCGGGCTGGTCGCGCGGAAGGGGCGCCGCGAGCGCAAGCCCGTCGACGGCGGGAGCAGCGGGGTGATCCGTCGCTCGGAGACGCGACGTTCTACCTCAGTGTGCAGGGGGGTAGAACGTCGCCTTCTCGAGAGGGGAGCGCCCTCACACCGTGACGAGCCGCGACCCCCCGACGGCGGCCAGACCGGGGGTGACCCGGGCAGCCGCGGCCGCGCCGGTC
>JALYVC010000498.1 GCA_030853445.1 Actinomycetota bacterium
TCCCGAGGGCGCCCCGCCTCGGGGTCGACGGCTTCGGTGACCCTGCGGCCCGCCACGACCGTCCCGGGGGCCAGCGGGTGGGACCTGGCGCGCCCGGCCCAGGAGAGGCTGCGCGCCCTGGAGCAGATCGGTGCCACCGCCGCGAAGGTCTTCGACCCCGACGGGCTGGCCCGCACCACCCTCGACGAGGCGATCCGGATCCTCACGGCCGAGCGTGCCTTCCTGTTCCTGGCCGACGAGGACGGTGCCCTCGTGCCGCACCTGGGTCGCGACTGCGCCGGCGGCGACCTGACCGAGCTGACGGGCTACAGCGCCAGTCTGGTGCGCAAGGTCCACCAGAGCGGCGAGCTGCTCGTCGTCACCGGCACCGAGCAGGGCGCGGCGCTCGGCGCCCACAGCGTCGTGCTCCACGGCCTGCGCTCGATCATGGTGGCGCCGTTGCAGCTCGACGGGCGGCAGCTCGGAGTGATCTACCTGGACAGCCACGTGGCCAAGGGGATCTTCACTCCCGAGGACGCCACCATCCTGACCGCCCTGACCCACCACATCGCCACGTCGTGGGAGACCGCCCGCGCAGCCCGGCTGGAGATCTCGGTGCAGTCCGCGCAGCGTCAGCAAGAGCTCGCCGAAGCTCTGCGGGCGGCGCTCGAGGGGATGACGGCGACGCCGGACCCCCAGGACGTCCTCGCCCGCCTCGTGGCGTCGGCCGTCTCGATGCTCGGGTGCACCGGTGGCTGGGTGTTGACCGCCGAGCAGGCGCAGCCGCTGCCGATCACGGGGCCGGCCGTGCCCGGGACCGACGGCCTCGTGCCAGTGGCCCTGTCCGTCGAGCTGTCGTCGGCCGCCTCGTGGATTGCCGTGCCGCTCTGCACGGCGGACACCTCGATCGGCGTGCTGGTCCTGGCTGCCGACGACACCGGCGAGCAGCTGGCGGCGCAGATCGACGTCGCCGCCGCGCTCGCATCACAGGGAGTCACCGCGTACGAACGAGCGACCCTGTTCGCCCAGGTGCAGAGGCTCGCCGTGCAGGACGAGCTGACCGGGCTCGCCAACCGCCGACACTTCTTCACGGTGGCCGAACGGGAACTGGCCTCCGCCGTCCGTCACGGGCGCCCGGTCTGCGCCCTGATGATCGACATCGACCACTTCAAGCGGGTCAACGACACCTACGGGCACCCGACCGGCGACGACGTCATCCGCGTCGTCGCGCAGCGGCTCCAGCTCGAGGTGCGCGCCCTGGACGTCGTCGGCCGCTACGGCGGCGAGGAGTTCGCGGTGGTCCTTCCGGACACGCAGTCCGGTGCCGACATGGCGAAGCGGCTGCTCGCAGGCGTTGCCGACACCCCCGTGCCGACCCGTTCCGGCCCGCTCGGCGTGACGATCAGCATCGGCCACGCCCGGTCGACGGCAGGTCTGGGCGGTCTGGCCGACCTGCTGGCTCGGGCCGACCGGGCGCTGTACGTGGCCAAGCGGGAGGGGCGCAACCAGGCGGTAGGCGACTGAGGGCGGTGGCCGGCAGCCGGCACTGGACGTCAGTAGTAGGCATCACGCGTGGTCGTTGAGGCAACCGGGCGAGCCGGGCTAGGAGTAGCGATGACTCTTGGCCGCGTGCCCCTGCTCGCGGGTGCACGTGCGGCCGCTGATGGCCCGGTGCCCGCACAGGCCGGTCTGCGGGGGGTCGGGGACCGCCTCGGCTCGCGGGGGAGCCTGCCCTTGCGGCTTCGGCGCCGCGGTGGGCTTGTCGGCACGTGACCGAGATGCCTCGTAGCGGGCTTCGCGCATGGCGCGCATGTCATCCATCTTGCTCATCGTCGGGTCACAGCGAGACTCTAGTGCGGTCAGGAGCTGAGTCGGTCGTCCTGCGCGGAGCCCTCGGTGACGTCCTGGACGACTTCGTTGCGGCGCAGGAACCACGGCACGAACGGCGGGTCGAAGCGCGCCCACCTGGGCGAACCCACCGGCGTCAGCCCGGCGGCCCTCACGGCGCTCTGGAGCCCCCGGCACTGGTGCTCGAACGAGGCCTGGGTCCAGCGACCGCGGTACCGGTGCGCGGCGGCGAGCGCGGCCGCGCGCTGGTGGAGCTGCACCTCGGGACTGGTCGGGACCGGCGCTCGGCCCAGGGTGAACGAGGAGGGCAGCACGAACGCCACGGCGTACTCACCCGCGGAGGTCTCCCGCTGCTGGACGGGCGCCGTCATCGCGATCTGCTCCGGCTCGCGCTGGATGACGGGCGACGTCATGGCCACCTTGCTGCCCGAACGGTTCTGGCCGCTGATATATCCGAACAGGGTCCGAAAGGCCATGTTGCCCGCGTCCTCGAACTCCCCCCGGACGACGACCTCGGCGACGACGTGCGGGGCGTATCGCCGCAGCTCGAACTCCTCGAACGTCTGCACGATGTCGTAGGCCTGCTCCTCGGTCACCTGAGGAACGCTACTCGCCTGACGGACCCACGCCGACGGGCGACCGCGAACGCCTTGTCTCGATAGTCTGCGGGGAGGATGGCGACCGAAGGAGACCGTTCGGGTGGGACTTGTCCTCGTCGTGCTGGCCGTCGTCGTCGGCCTCCTCGTCGGCATGGTCGGCGTAGGCGGCGTGCTGCTCGTGCCCGGGCTCGTGGCCCTGGGTGACCTGTCGGCCAACGAGGCGACGGCCACGAGCACGTGGGCGTTCGTCTTCACCGGGGTCGTCGGCACGACCGCCTACGCCTGGCGCGGCGTGGTGCCGTGGCGCATGCTCGCCCCCTTGGCGATCGGAGTCGTTCCCGCCGCGTTCGCCGGCGCGCTCGTCAACGCGACCCTGCCGGCGCCCGTCGTCCTGCTCGGTCTGGCGGCCCTGACGCTCTTCGTGGGGGTGCACCAGCTGCGGCCCGGCGCTACGCGGGGCGGCCGGGCGCAGCTGGGCGCCGCAGCCCTCGTCGTGATCGGCGCCCTCGTCGGGTTCGGGTCCGCCCTCACCGGGACGGGAGGGCCGGTGCTGCTCGTGCCCACCCTGCTGGCACTGGGGGTCGCGCCGTTGCGAGCCGTCGCCGTGAGCCAGGCGGTGCAGCTCCCGGTGGTCGCGTCGGGATCGCTCGCCTACCTGCAGGCCGGCCTGGTCGACGTGCGCCTCGGGACGACCCTGGGCGCAGTGGCCGCCGTGGGCGTCACGGCCGGCGCGGTCGTGGCGACGAGGATCCACGCCGAGGACCTTCGCAGGGTCGTGGCGTGGGCGTGCCTCGCCGCCGGTGCCTTCCTGCTGGCCCGAGCCGCTCTCTAGCCCACGCGGAGCAGCGGCCCGGAAACCCCTGGACGAGCTTGGCCGGGTCGACGTCGGCGCTCAGCCCAGCCAGCGGTCGAGGATCGCCGCAGCGTCGCCGGCCGAGGCGAGCTCCGCCTGTCGGGCCCCCGTACGACGGGCCAGCTCGGCCGCCTCGTCGGAGTCGTCGGCCGGTGACAGGATCAACAGCTCGGGCAGCCGCAGCGCCATCGGGACAGCGTCCTGCTCGTCGGTGGCCCGGCAGTCCGAGAGCAGGACGACGACCTTGCGCTCGGCCCTGGCGGCCCTCAGCTGCTCCGCGGCGGCGGCCAGCGCGCCGGCCAGACCGGTGACGCCGTGCCCGCGCAGACGCAGCACCCGGTCGACCGTCGTGCTCGCCGACGCGGGCTCGTCGAGGCGCTTGAGCACCACCGCGTCACGGGCGAAGGCGATGACTGCGTGCTCGTCGCGAGCACGGAGGGCACAGGCCGCGGCGGTGACCGCGGCGGTCGCCAGCCGGTCGCCGGACATCGAGCCCGACCGGTCGACCAGCACGACGAGGGCCAGGCCCGGACGGCCCCAGTCGCGGGCGACGAGGTCGTCGAG
>JALYVC010000007.1 GCA_030853445.1 Actinomycetota bacterium
CGCCGGTCCCGTCCCCCCGGGTGCCCGGGCTGCTCGTGGGTGCCGTGCCGGACCCCGCCGAACGGGAGGCGCTCGCCGCCGAGCTCGGTCTGGGCCCCGGGCGGGGGCGTCCACTGCTGCTGAGCGTGTCGCGGATCGCCCCCCAGAAGCGGCTCGACCTCGTCGTCGCCTCGGCCGAGCGGATGCGTCACGACGCCGAGGTGGTCTGGGCGGTCGCCGGGGCGGGCGCACCCGACGACCTCGCCCGGTGGCAGGAGCGGGCCGCCGGGACGTGCGTGCGCTTCCTCGGTGCGCGCGCCGACGTGCCCGCCCTGCTGCGGGCGGCCTCCGCCCTCGTGCTCACCAGCGACTGGGAGGCCCGAGCGCTCGTCGTCCAGGAAGCGATGGCCGCCGGGGTGCTGGTGGTCGCGACGGAGGTGGGCGGCATACCGGGCCTGATGGCGGGGACCGGAAGGCTCGTGCCAGCCGGGTCGGCCGGTGCGCTGGCGGCGGCGCTCGACCTGCTCGTGGACGACCTGCGGCGCGACCCCGGGGCGGTGGCGAGGCAGGGCCTGGAGGGTCGGCGGGTCGCGGCCTCGTGGCCCGACGGAGCGGCCACGGCGCACCAGTGGGTGACGTGGTACTCCGGCCCCCCCGGCGATGACCTAGACTGAGATCCCGTGGTGGACCAGACGAAGCACATCTTCGTGACCGGAGGTGTGGCCTCCTCTCTCGGCAAGGGACTGACGGCCTCGAGCCTCGGTCACCTCCTTCGGCAACGGGGTCTGCGGGTGACGATGCAGAAGCTCGACCCGTACCTCAACGTGGACCCGGGCACGATGAACCCGTTCCAGCACGGCGAGGTCTTCGTGACCGACGACGGGGCCGAGACCGACCTCGACATCGGGCACTACGAGCGCTTCCTCGACGTCGAGCTGGCCGGCTCGGCCAACGTGACGACGGGGCAGATCTACAACGCGGTCATCGCCCGTGAGCGTCGGGGCGAGTACCTCGGCGACACGGTGCAGGTGATCCCGCACATCACAAACGAGATCAAGGCGCGGATGCGCGCAGAGGCGACCGGTCGCCCCGACGCCCCCGACGTGATCATCACCGAGGTCGGCGGCACCGTCGGCGACATCGAGTCGCTGCCCTTCCTCGAGGCGGCCCGCCAGGTGCGTCACGAGATCGGGCGCGACAGCGTCTTCTTCCTGCACGTCTCGCTCGTGCCCTACCTCGCGCCCAGTGGTGAGCTGAAGACCAAGCCGACGCAGCACTCGGTGGCCGCCCTGCGCCAGGTCGGCATCCAGCCCGACGGGTTGGTGCTGCGCGCCGACCGTGAGATCCCCGAGGGGATCAAACGCAAGATCTCGCTGATGTGCGACGTCGACGCCGACGCGGTCGCCGCGGCCGTCGACGCGCCGAGCATCTACGACATCCCCAAGGTGCTGCACCGTGAGGGGCTCGACGCCACCGTGATCCGCCGACTCGGGCTGGCCTTCCGCGACGTCGACTGGCACGACTGGGACCTCATGCTGCAACGGGTGCACGACCCGGAGCACGAGGTCGAGATCGCGCTCGTGGGCAAGTACATCGACCTGCCCGACGCCTACCTGTCCATCACCGAGGCGATGCGCGCGGGTGGCTTCCACCACGACGCCCGGGTCAACGTGCGCTGGGTCGCCAGCGACGACTGCCGCACCGAGGCCGGGGCGCAGCGTGCGCTGGGTGGCGTCGACGCGGTGCTCGTGCCCGGCGGTTTCGGGGTGCGCGGCATCGAGGGCAAGCTCGGTGCGCTGCGCTGGGCCCGCGAGCGACAGGTGCCGACGCTCGGCATCTGCCTCGGTCTGCAGTGCATGGTCATCGAGTACGCCCGCAACGTCGCCGGCATCGAGGGCGCCTCCTCGTCGGAGTTCGACCCCGAGACGCCCGACCCGGTCATCGCCACGATGGAGGAGCAGAAGGCCTTCGTCGAGGGTGCCGGTGACCTCGGCGGCACGATGCGGCTGGGGCTCTACCCCGCGTCGCTCGTTCCGGGGAGCGTCGTCGCCCAGGCCTACGGCACGACCGAGGTGCAGGAGCGTCACCGGCACCGCTACGAGGTCAACAACTCCTACCGTGAGCGCCTGGAGGAGGCCGGCCTGGTCTTCTCCGGTCTCTCGCCCGACCACGAGCTGGTGGAGTTCGTCGAGCTGCCGGCCGACGTGCACCCTTACTACGTCTCGACGCAGGCCCACCCGGAGTTCCTCTCCCGCCCGCACCGGGCCCACCCGCTCTTCGCCGGGCTGGTCGAGGCTGCTCTCGACCGGCAGCGCGGCGAGCGGCTGGTCGAGGTCGAGCGGCACTCCGCCGACGCCGCGGCCGCCGCAGCCGGCGCTGGGGCCACCACAGCAGGTGCCACCGCAGGCACCACCGCAGGCACCACCGCAGACGCAGGCGTCTGAGCCGGGCCTGCGTGGACATCCCGATCGGCGCAGGGAAGGACCTGCGCGACGAGGTCGTCGACCGTCCGGTCGTGAGCCGTGGCACGGCATACGAGGGACTGGTCTGGGACGTGCAGCGCGACGTCGTCGACCTCGGCGACGCCGGACAGGTGACGCGGGAGTACGTCGAGCACCCCGGTGCCGTCGTCGTCGTGGCCCTGCGCGAGGTCGACGGGGTCGACCACGTCGTGCTGATCCGGCAGTACCGGCACCCGGTGCAGACCCTCGAGTGGGAGCTGCCTGCGGGGCTGCTCGACGAGCCGGGGGAGGCGCCGTGGCTCGCCGCCGCCCGCGAGCTGCGCGAGGAGGTCGACCTCGTGGCCGGCCGCTGGCACGTGCTGGTCGACTTCTACTCCTCACCGGGCGGCCTCTCGGAGTCGCTGCGGATCTACCTCGCTCGTGAGGTCACCCCGGTCGACCCGGAGGACGGCGACTACGAGCGGCACGGCGAGGAGGCCGAGATCACCGCGCGCTGGGTGCCGCTCGACGACGCCTACGACGCCGTGCTGGCCGGTCAGGTGCACAACGCGGGTGCCGTCGTCGGTCTGATGGCGGCGTGGGGCGCCCGCGCGCGGGGCTGGGCCCCGCTGCGACCGTACGACGAGCCGTGGCCGTGGCACCCGGCCCACCGGGGCTGAGACGCCGCCGACGGCCGGCGGGTCAGCTCGACCAGAGGTGCGCCACGTCGATGACGACCCGCGGTGGCACACCCGTCGCCTCCAGCACGAAGACGCGGAACGGCAGGCGCGCGCGCACGCCCAGCCCCAGCGTCGTCTGGCCCTCGAAGCTGCCGGCGAAGGCCGCCTGCCGGAAGGTGCGGTAGCCGGTCACGTCGACGATCTCGTTCGGGGTGGCCGGGTCGTAGGTCACGCGGTGCGTGTCGTCCGAACGGGTCGTGATGATCTGCAGGAAGGCGCCACCGCGCAGCGGGACCGGCGCTCCGGATCCGTCGTGCACGACCTGCCCCACGTAGGCCACCCGGGCCCAGGAGGCCCCGTCGATGACGAGACGGTCGTAGCAGGCATGCTTCCCTGCCCGCACGTTGGTGACCGAGACCCCGTCCGCTCCGCTCGCTGCGCGGGGGAGCGACCCCCAGGTGATCCCGCAGTACGGCGTGCTCGCGCTTGCGGCACCGCTCGGAACCCCTGCTGCCAGCGCGAGCGCCAGCACCGTACACATCCTGAGAAAACGCTTCATGGCTCCTTCTCCTTCGTCGGGGGCGCTGCCCGACCGGCCGCGTCCACCACTGGAAGACGCACGAGGACCGGCGCAGGTTGACACCGCACCCGCTTGGAGCGGCGGACGGCGACGTCGGGTCGTCCAGCGCGAGCCCGTCGGAACTCGACGCAGCGTCGACGGACCTGACTCAGGGCAGGCCATGCGTCAAGCGCGACGACTCTGAGTCGAGTGGGGAAGGGGCCACCGATCTGACGCCCCGGTGCTGCGGGATGCTGGATCCGTGAGCCCTGCCGAAGACCGGTCCGGACCGACCACGCCCGAGGTGCGCGAGACCCCCGTCAGTGTCTGCCTGGCGTCGTACGACGGCGCGACATGGATCGAGGAGATGCTCGCCTCGATCCTCGTGCAGCTGGGGCCGGACGACGAGGTAGTCGTCGTCGACGACGGCAGCAGCGACGACACCGTCGCTCTGGTGGCCGCCCTGGGCGACCCGCGAATCCGGTTGCACCGCAACGACGAGAACCTCGGCAGTGTGCGCACGTTCGAGCGGGCGATGAGACTGAGCCGGGGGCGGGTGGTGCTGCTCGCCGACCAGGACGACGTGTGGGTGCCGGGTCGCCTCGACGCGATGGTGGGGGCGCTGCGCGACCACGGCGTCGTCGCCACGAGCGTGGCCGTTCTGGGGGAGCCGCTCGACCCGCCGCGGTGGCCGCTGCGGGCGCGGGACTCGAGCCGGAGGCTGCTCAACCTCGGGCTCGTGCTCGTGGGCACTCGGTGGTACTTCGGCTGCGCCATGGGGCTGCGACGTGACGTCCTCGACGTCGCGCTGCCCATCCCGGCCTTCGTGCACGAGTCGCACGACCTGTGGCTCGGCGTCGTCGGCAACGTCCTCGGCGAGATGACCCACCTCGAGCGGCCGTCGGTCCAGCGCCGCCTGCACGACGCGAACCAGACGCCGCTGCACTGGCGCAGCCTGCCGACCATCCTGGCGTCACGGTGGATGCTGGCCCGGGCCTTGGGCGTCGCCGTACGGCGGGCTCGCCGATGGGGGAGCCCGCCGTCGGCGCAGGCCCGCGGGCGTCAGCGCAACGAGTAGGACGTGCTCGAGACGGTGAAGCGGGCGGAGCCTGCAGCGCAGGTGACCGAGGTGCCGTCGCTGCGGCAGGTCAGCCGGGTCGCCCCGCTGCCGGCGACGACCGTGGCGTCGGTGGCGAGGGTGACCTCCTGCCGACCGTCGGCGCGGGTGACCATCCGCGCCGCGGGCAGGCTCTCCCACCAGGTGCCGGCCCCCCCGGAGACGGCGTCGGCGAGCACGGTGTCGGTGTTGCAGCTGAGCGAAGCCCCCTGGGGGGTGAGCAGGACCCCGCCTGCCCAGTCGCCGTGGCAGTCGGCCGGAGCGGGCGGCTTGGCATAGGTGCTGGTCTCGACGTCGCACCTGGCCTGCGGGCCGTCGGCCGACACGGCGCAGACGATGCCGCCCACGGTCGTGGCGAAGGCGGTCTCGACGTGCCCGGTGGCCTCGACCAGGACTCCCGTCGGGGCCGGTGGCACCGTCGCCGCCCGCGTCGACGTCGGCGTCGGGAGCGTGGGTCGTACGGTGCCGGTGGCGGGGGTCGATGCGGTGGGACCGGGCCGGGTCGGGGTCGGGG
>JALYVC010000011.1 GCA_030853445.1 Actinomycetota bacterium
TGATGGCGACGGACAGCCCGAGGTCGCCGACACGGTTGGCCACGAAGGCCTTGTTGGCCGCCGTGGCGTAGGCCGGGTTGTAGTTCCAGAACCCGATGAGCAGGTAGGACGCGAGGCCCACGCCCTCCCAGCCGACGTAGAGCAGGAGGTAGCTGTCGGCGGTGACGAGCAGGAGCATCGCCGCGACGAAGAGGTTGAGCTGGGCGAAGAACTTCCGCTTGTCCGGGTCGTGCTTCATGTAGCCGAGCGAGTAGACGTGGATGAGCGACCCGACGAAGGTGATGAGCAGCACGAAGGCCATCGACAGCGGGTCGAGCAGCTGGCCCGCATCGAGCGTGAACGACCCGACGTCGATCCAGCTGAAGAGGTGCAGCTGCATGGCCCGGTCGCCGTCGGCACGGCCGGCCATGGCGATGACCACGAGCAGACCCACGACGAACGACCCCCAGGACAGGGCGGTCGCCAGCAGCGGGCCGAACTTGTTGGTGCGCTTCCCGCCGAGCAGGAGCACGGCGGCGCCGAGCGCTGGCAGCGCGACGAGCAGCCAGGCGTACGACGTGATGCCGGTTGCGGCGACCGCGGGGGCCGGGGCCTCCGCGAGCGGAGGGGCGGTGGCCAGGGACGCGGCATACGCCCCCAGACCGGTGGTGAGTGACTGCACTCCTCGACGCTCCTTACAGCTTCAGCAGGTTGGCATCGTCGACCGAGGCCGACCGGCGGGCGCGGAAGATGGCCATGATGATGGCCAGGCCGACGACGACCTCGGCGGCCGCGACGACCATGACGAACAGGGCAATGACCTGGCCGTCGAGGGTGCCGTGGATGCGCGCGAAGGTGACGAAGGCCAGGTTCGAGGCGTTGAGCATCAGCTCGACGCCCATGAACACGATGATCGCGTTGCGGCGCAGCAGCACCACCGCCCCACCGATCGAGAAGAGGATCGCCGAGAGGTAGACGTAGTTGACGAGGCTCATCGGGTGGTGCCCTCCTCGATCTCGGCCTCGATGGCCTGCTCCAGCGCCTGGTAGCGCTCGGGCCGTGCGACCTGGTCACGCGACGCCAGCACCCTCGAGACCGACAGCTCGCTCGGGGTGCCGTCGGGCAGCAGGGCCGGGGTGTCGACCGCGTTGTGCCGCGCGTAGACACCGGGAGCCGGCAGGCCCGCGACGTACTGGTTCTCGCGGACCCGACGCTGCGACCACTCGCGCTGGGTGATCTTGGCCGTGAGGCGTTCGCGGTGCGCGAGCACCATGGCACCGATGGCGGCGGTGATCAGCAGCGCCGAGGTGATCTCGAAGGCCCAGACGTACTTGCCGAAGATCAGGAACGCGACGCCCGAGACGTTGCCGGTGCCGTCGGGGTTCTGGTTGACGGCGTCGAGGCCCACGGCGGTCGGCAGCGTGAGGCTGCGCAGGGACGCCAGCATGACGCCGACGAGACCGACCGACAGGACCGAGCCCCAGAAGCGCTGGCCGCGGATGGTCTCGACCACCGAGTCGGCCGAGTCGACACCCACGAGCATGAGGACGAAGAGGAACAGCATCATCACGGCGCCGGTGTAGACGAAGATCTGCACGATGCCGAGGAACTGGGCCTGCTCCATGATGTAGAGCACGCCGAGGTTGACCATGACGAACGCCATGCACAGGGCCGCGTGCACCGCCTTGCGGGCGAACACGAGCCCGAGCGACGCCGCCACCATGAGGATGCCGAGGATCCAGAAGGCGACGGCCTCACCGGTGCCGGTCACAGCGGGTCTCCCTCGAGCGGCGCACCCGAGGTCTGGGCCGCACCGGGCGACTCTTCCTGCGTGGTGGGCTCGCCGATCTTGGCGCCGGCCCGCAGCCGGGCCCCTCCGCGCAGCGGGGGGGCGACGTACTTCTCGGGGCGGATGGAGTCGACCTCGGCCTCGTGCTCCTGCGCCCACTCCCGCTGCTCGTCGGTCGCGCGGGTCACCTTGCCCAGGTAGTAGTCGCGCTCCTCCATACCCTCGACCATCGGGTGGGGCGAGGGCAGCATGCCCTCCTGGAGGGGCGCGAGCAGCATGTCCTTGGTGAAGATGAGGTCGGCGCGGTTGTTGTCGGCCAGCTCGTAGTCGTTGGTCATCGTCAGGGCGCGCGTCGGGCAGGCCTCGATGCAGAGCCCGCAGAAGATGCAGCGCAGGTAGTTGATCTGGTAGACGCGGCCGAAGCGCTCACCGGGCGAGAAGCGGCCGGTGCCTCCGTCGCTCACTGGCGTGTCGTCGTTGCTGGCCCCCTCGACGAGGATCGCGTCGGCCGGGCAGGCCCAGGCGCACAGCTCGCAGCCGATGCACTTCTCGAGACCGTCGGGGTGGCGGTTGAGCTGGTGGCGGCCGTGGAAGCGCGGCGCGGTCGCGCGCGGCTTCTCGGGGTACTCCTCGGTGAGGACCTTGCGGAACTGCGTCGCGAAGGTGACGCCGAAGCCGCCCACCGGGGCGTACCACTTGGGTGCGGGCGCGCTCGCCGCACCGCCCGAGGCCGCCCGTCCGTCGCCGGCCGACGGGATGGGGCGCCC
>JALYVC010000016.1 GCA_030853445.1 Actinomycetota bacterium
GACCGGATCACGGTGTTGCGGGTGCTGCTCATCGGAACTTCCTTCACAAAGATGGCCCCGACCGGATGGGCGGGAGAACGGGAGAACGGGAGATGATGTCGCGAGACTCGGTGGGTCGCAGGGCGGGGGGGTCTACCTGGATGGTTCGTCGCTGACAGAGGAGGGTCCTACCGGCAGCCGCGTCCAGGGGTGACTGCGGCTGCCGGCAGGAGTAGACGTGCCAGGCGGGGTGTTGCCGGCTGGTGTTAGATGCCGAGCTTGTCGGTCAGGCCCGAGAGGCCGCCCGACTCGCCGCCGCCGCTGCCGCCGAGTTTGCCGAGCAGCTCCTGCGGGTTGACGCCGAGCTTGCTGAGCAGGTCGGCGTGCTGGCCGGTGTCGACCTGGTCGGGGAGCTCCTGTTCGGCCTGGGTGGCTTGTTCGCTGCCGCCGCCGGCCTTGTTCTTGATCAGGTCGAGGATCTGCTGCTTGTCGATCTGCATGGCGGTGTTCCGTTCTGGTTGGTGAAGGCGATGCGTGGGGTTGGCGAACAGGCCGGTGCTGACGGTGACCCATTCGGGTGCACCGCTCTGGTCGTCGAGGTACACCTGTCCGACGGTGCCGATCTTGTTCCCGTCTTGGCCGACGACGGTGCCGCCGGTGTTGAACAGGTCCTGGATTCTGCGTTGCTGATCATGGTCGTCTCTCGCACGTGACTGGTGGCGCGGGTTCGGCGTAGGTCGGGATGACGGTGCGCTGGTGTCGCCCGGTACGGCGCGCCCGGCCGAAGCTCTTGCTACCGATAGCGGCTCAGAAGTAGTGTTTGCGGCCGCCGACAGCGCGGCCGGCCATGCCGAGCACGAGCAGGACTAGGCCGACGACCAGGACGATGATGCCGATGGTGGTCAGGATGCCAATCTTGGCGATGACACCGATGATCAGCAGGATGATGCCGAGGGTGATCACGGGGGCTCCTTAAAACGTTGCCGGGCTGGACGGTGCTTGATAGTGGATCGTGTGTCTCATGACGGGTGTCCGCCATGAGATGAACGGGTGTGGCTGCTGGTTCGCCGCCGCTGGGTCGGCGGCGAACTGGCGCTGGCTGAAGTCACTCGGTGAAGGCGTCCTTGACGTTCTCGCCGGCCTTCTTCGCGTCGGCCTTGGTCTGGTCGGCCTTGCCCTCAACCTCGAGACGCTCGTTGTTGCTGACCTTGCCGGCGGCCTCCTTGGCCTTGCCCTTCAGGTCCTCGGCGGCGTTCTTCATCTTGTCTGCTGCGCTCATTACAGGTCGTCCTTCCTTGGTGGGGTAGTGCGGTTTGGTGGTGCCCGATGTGGTAGGCGGGTGAAGTGGTTGGCCCGGAAGGGGCGTGGGCCTGTCGATCGGCAGGTGGGCCGACAAACTCAGGGCTATGGCATCGTCTTCTCACCGGCGGGGGTCGGGGTTTCTGGTTCGGCCGCGTCCGCTGGGCTGGGGTTCGAGGCGGGGCTGGGATTCGAGGCGGGGCTGGGGTTCGAGGCGGGGTCGAGGCCGAGGACATTGACGGTGACGGTGTGCCGTCCTGGGTGGGTGGTCTCGAGCACCCGGGTGGCTGCTGCGTGCACGGCCAGCGCGGTCGCGAGCACTGACGCCGCGGTGGTGACGGTGATGTCGAGGGCCGCGGTCACAGTGTCACCGGCTAGCGTCACGGTGATGCCGTCCCGGGAGGTGTCCGTTGCACTGCCGTCGCCGGAGGTGTCTGTCGGACTGCTGTCGCCTGACCGGTCGGCCTGGTCCCGGTCGGTGTTTTCGGTTGGCGCGGGGCCGCGGCCGAGCTGGAGCCGGCTCAGGGCTGTTGTCAGGCTGGGGACGAGGGTGGCGACACCCGCGGCGTCCGTGACCACCGGTTGCAGCCTCGCTGCGAGCTCGGCCGCGGTCATGGACGGTCCGGGAACGGGTTCCGTTTGGGGGCCGTTTGTTGTACCTGGGGCGCGGTGGGCAGGACGGGTCCGGTCGTCCGGGGTGGTCTTGGTGTCCTGGGCGGTGGTGTCAGGCATCGAGGAGGTCCTGGACGTCGACGTTGATCCGCGAGACGGTGACCCCGATTTGGGCGGCGACGGCCGCCTGGATCGCGGTCCGTAACCCGGTCAGTAGCGCGGGGATCGCGGCGGTGTGGCTGACCGTGGCCTGCAGGTCCATGCTCACGTCGACAGGTTCCACCTCACCTGCCCGCGGCCCGGTCTCGTCTCCCGCCGTGACGTTGTGGGGCGTCCCGGTGCGGGTGGGCTGCGCCGGCGTCGAGTCGATGCTGACCCGGCGGACCTCGACGTTCGGATTCCGGTCACAGGTCTCACGGACCACGGTGGCAATGACCAGCTCGCTGACGGTTAACCCCGGTACGTCACTCAGACCGGCGTCGGGACCTGGCTTCCCACCGCTGACGGGGTCAGGGCCGGGGTTATGGCCAGGGTCGGCGGTGGGCGCTGCCGGCGGGACCCGACGTTGCAGGGGGATGGTCCGGCCGCGCCGGACCTCGGTGCGCACGATGGCCAGCACGTTGGCGAGCATCTGGTCGGGAACCCGCAGGTTCGGGTCCTGCCGGTCTGCGGCGCTCAGGTCGCGCGCCGCCTCGGCCAACGCGGCCAGCTCAGTCCGCGCCTGCGTGCAGTACACGCAGGCCCGTTCGTGCGTGTTCGGGGGTCGGTCGATGGTGTCCCACACGTCGTCCACGTCACGCCCGCATCCCAGGCGGGTAGCCTGGGATGCCGGTGTCGCCGGTGCTATTGCCATGCGCTCATTCCCTTCGTGAGCTGGGCTCGGGCCCGGGCGACGCGCCCGCGGACCGTGCTGACCTGGACACCGATCGCGTACGCGATCTCCGGGTAGGACAGGTGGTGCAGGTTGTGCAGCACCCAGCAGGCGCGCTGTTCCGCCGGCAGCGTCGTCAACGCGGCGGTGAGGCCGTCTCGCATCGCCCGGACCTGCGCCTGATCGGCCGGTCCGGCACCGGTGTCCGGTACCACGTGGGCCTGTTGGGCCCGGTCGATGTCCTCGTCTGCGGCGGCGGTCGTCCGTCGACGTGCCCGCCGGCGGAGTAGGTTCAGGCAGCGACGGGTCATCAGCTGGTACACCCAGGCGTGGAACGCGGCCGGGTCCTTCACGGTTGGCAGCTTCCGCCAGGCCACCAGCAGGGTGTCCTGGGCCGCGTCCTGTGCCTCACCGAGGTCGGACAGCATCCGGTATCCGAGCCGGACCAGCTCGCCCTGGTAGGACCGGGCCAGCCGTTCGAACGCGGTGACGTCCCCGTCCTGCGCCCGGGTCACCAGTGTCGCCTCCGCCAAGGCGCGGACTGCGCCCTGGGACTGAGCCGGCTGGCTACCCGCCGTGGAATGGCTCGATCTGCCCGGCGACCCGACCGGGGTCGGCGCACCTTGCCCGGTCAGGTCCGCACCGGCCAGGGCATGCGTCAGCCCACGCTCCGGATCTTGTTCTCCGCTCGAGTCCAGGTCTGTGGCGGGTGAGTCTGCGGCGGGGTCTGAGCCGACGATCTCCTGGTCGCTCACGAGACCCGGGACGGCGCCGCAGCCGCTTGTGCCGACGCTCTTGTCGTCGCTGTTGACTTCGTTCTGCTGGTTGGCGCCAGTGGTATCAGTGGCCAGGTGAAATAGGTCGCCTGGCAGGCCAGCTGGTTGCGGGGCATGGCTGCTGCTCCTTACTGCTGCGGTTAGGGCGCCCGGGGGGGTCACAAGGTGACGCTGTCCGAGGTCCGGTGTTCGGGGCTGATGTCGACCTGCACGGCCAGGTGAGCAAGCGGTGCGCCTATGGCGGTAGCCAGGTGGGCCACCGGCCCGTCCTGCACGGACTGCAGGAGCGCGGGGATGTCGGTGCGGTCGTTCGCGGTCAGCTTCACCGTCAGCTCGGGTGCGTTGGCAGTCCCGCGCAGCACGGCGTCAGCGGCGGTCACTCCCGGCAAGGTCTGCAGGTCGGCCGAGACCGCATCCGTGAGGACGCTCGGTGAGACCGTGGTCAGCCCGGTCGCCGCGTCGTCCTGCAGCCGGTACACCCCGGCCGCGTTGGTCCGCGGAACCTGCGCCAGCAGCCAGCCCAGCCCCAACAAGGCCACCAGCAGTGCGACCAGGCCAACGCCGATGACGGCCGTGGTGTTGGCGAAGAAGTCGCTCGCCCACGAGCCGAGCAGATGGTCGTTGGTACCTGGCCCGCCGCTGACCGCACGGGCCAGCAGGCCGGTCCCGATCGCCGTCGACGCGAGGCCGACCAGCAGCAGCAGCAGCCCGATGATGGCCAGCCAGGTCCGGTTCAGCCCGGTGGAGAACTGCCTCATCGGATGCCTACTCTCACAAGAACGACAGGGGCGGGGAAGTGGCTGCCACGATGACAGTCGGTACTGAGAATCTCGTCAGCCACGGACCTGGTGATGCCGCTCATCGCAGTCACGGCAGTCATGGTTTCGTGGTCTGGACAGTGGTGGTGACCGTCGGCTGCGGTGACAGCCGGACCACAGTGAGGGCGTCGGTGACCCGGCTGGTGACGAGCTTGTCGATGTCGTCTGTCTGCGCGGAGGAGGTCTTGACGGTGAGGTTGACCCGGCGGGCGGTGACCGCCGCGGAGACCGAGTCGACCCCGTCGACCAGGTCCGCCTGGGCGGTAGCCAGCTTGGCGACCGCACGGCGAGTCATCACAAACTCCGTCGAATCCGTCTCTGATCGACTGTCCGTCTTACCAGGGTCGATCTCGTAGGCGTTGGGCATCCCGGGCCGTAGCGCGGTGATGAGCAGCAGCAGCCCAACCAGGGCCACGGCGACGCTGATCACGATGACGATGACGGACCCCCAGGTTTGGGTGGCCCCCCACAGGTGGGTGCTCCCTACCCAGCCGGGCCATTTCCCGGTGGCCAGCCTCGCCACGGTGGCCCACACCCCGGCGACACCGGCCGCGGCCAGCAGGACCGCGACGATCGCGGCGGGAACGGTCCGCGACGGACGGCGGCGTAGGGACGAGGACTTCGCGTCGTCGCGGGCCATCAGCGCACCTCCCGAGAGGGCGTAGCGTCGGCTGCCCGCAGCGCGGTGACGGTGATGTCGACCCGGGTGACCTGCACACCGGTCAGCTCGTGGACCCGGTCCATCACCTGCCGTCGGATCGCGTCGGTGGCCTGCCGGATCGGGCTCGGGTAGGCGACGGTCACCTCGACGGTGACGGTGGCCGTCTGACCGACCAGCTCCACCGTGGTGGCGGGTTTGGCGGACAGGTCGCTCTGCGCGCCGATACCGAGGAACCCGCCGGATACCCCACCGGTGCGGCCGGAGTCAGACTCGGACGCGGCCTGCGCGGCGATCCGCTCCAATGCCTTCTTCTCCACAACCAGACGCCCCCGAGAGCGCGCCGGTGAAGGGTTTCCTTTGCCAGGTGTGGGCCGGTCGATGGTGGTGGTCACTGCGTCAGTCATCGGGTCAGCGCCGGTCGGTGGTCTGGCCGAGCATGGACTGCAGGTCCAGCTTGCCCTCCAGCACCAGCCCCACCCCCCAGCCAACAGCGGTGAACACGGCGACGATGATCAGGTAGCCGAAGCCCCCGAACGTCGCCACGCAGCCGAGTACGAGCCCGATAACCAGGGCGAAACGAGAAGTGGTCATGACCTGTCCTTCACATTGAGCTGAGTAGCGCTGAAGCTGGGGGGTGGGGACCACCGGACCGCGGGTTAGGTTAGGTGGTCCCCACGAGCATTACCGGTGGCTCAGGCGAGGCGGTCGGAGCCCTTGTCGCCCTGGTCGTCGCCCTTGTCCTCGTCGGGCAGGTGCACGTCGGTGACGGTGACATTGACCTCGACGACCTCCAGGCCGGTGGCGTGCTCGACCGCGGTGATGACCGACTCACGGATGTTGTCGGCGACCTCGACGATGGAGACGCCGTACTCGACCACGACGGAGACCTCGACCGCGGTCTGACGCTCGCCCTTCTCGATGCTCACGCCGCTGCTGACGGTATTCTTCGCGGCCTGCCCGGGCAGGCGCTGCGCCAGGCCGCTGAGCGCGCGACCCGCGGCCGAGCCCATCGCGTACACGCCGTCCACCTCACGGGTGGCCAGGCCGGCGATCTTCTCGACGACCTGGTCCGCGATGGTGGTGTCACCGAGCTCGGTGTGCAGGGCGTCGAGCTGCTTCGGCTCGGGCTTGTTGGCCTCGGCGGCCTTGTCGGCCTGCTTCTGCTCCTCCGGGGTCTTCGGCAGCTGGCCGGGAGTTGAGCCGGAGGTTGACGTTGAGGTGGTGCTGGCAGTCATGGGGGAAGTCCTCTCAGATCCAGCCCTTCTGGCCGGGACACCCTCTAAGACACCGCACACCGGCCAACCGTCACGCAGTCGAGGCAACCAATATCTGCAACGTCCGGGTTTCGGACCGACCCCAGCCCCCGGAGCACCAGCTCGCAGTTCGCGATCGGCTTTGCATGATGAACCGCCTCGGGCCCCGGACCGCGTCTCCCCATGACGCACCCCATCTGAGGCTGCCCGGGCCGCACCTATGGCTGGCTACTTACCGGCCGCCCCGAAGTGGCAGTGGGACCACCCACAGCGTCCCCCCGGGCCCCGTAGCGGCCTGGCCCGTATCGTCTCACCCGGCCCGAGCCAGCCACCGGCGCAACCAGCCTGACCCCCGCAACCTGACCAACGCCGCCGCCGGTGGCTGCTGCTCCTACTCTTCCGCCTGAACGGCAACCTTGACGGCGTTCTGACGTTTGCCTTTCTCGTCGCCCAGCCGCTGCGGCGACGCTTGTTGCTACCTGCCCTAGCAGACGCTGCCAGGCCGCTTAACGCGCGACCTGCCGCGGAACCATCACGTGTCCACCGCCGACCTGCCGCGGAACCATCACGTGTCCACCGCCGACCTGCCGCGGAACCCATCACGTGTCTACCGTCGACCTGCCGGCTGGCCGGGCCGGCCATCCTCTCGGAGCCGTGATCGCCGTCGTGCGGTCGCCGAGGGCGGTGGGCAGGGCGGTGTGCAGGGCGTCAAGCTGCTCTGGGTCGGGCCGGTTGGCCCCGGCCGCCGCCAGGACCCCACCCCCGGGTTGTGTGACCTAGATCACACGCCCTTGTGCGTGACGACGTCGGCCGGCAGGCATCTACCTACTAGTACTCCAAAGCAGCGCGGAGCCGCCGGCGCTCCGTTCGCGTTGCCGGTGGGCTCATAGTGCCGGACCCGCGGCGCTGATCACGGTCTTTGAGGGGCAGCCGGCGGTACGCGTGTCGGCGCTGCCCAAATCCCGGCACATCCACATCTTCAACGGAGGTTGACATGCAAGAGTCCCTGACCAAAGCCTTGGATTCGGTGGTGGCATTCATCCCGCAGCTGCTCGGGTTCCTGCTGATCCTGCTGATCGGGTGGCTCATCGCCAAGGCCATCTCCAAGGTCGTCGGCAAGCTGCTCGAGAAGGCTGGTTTCGACAGGGCGGTCGAACGCGGTGGTGTCAAGAAGGCTCTGGAGAAGTCCAAGTTCGACGCCAGCGACATCGTCGCGAAGCTGATCTACTACACCCTGATGCTGTTCGTGCTGCAGCTGGCGTTCGGGGTGTTCGGCTCGAACCCGATCAGCCTGTTGATCTCCGGGATCATCGCCTTCCTGCCGAAGCTGATCGTGGCCATCATCATCATCGTGGTGGCCGCAGCGATCGCCGCCGCCGTCAAGACCCTCATCGAGGGCACCCTCGGCGGGCTCTCCTACGGCAAGGTCCTGGCCAACATTGCCTCCGGGTTCATCCTGTTCCTCGGGGTGGTCGCTGCGCTGAACCAGATCGAGGTCGCCACTTCCATCACGACCCCGATCCTGGTGGCCATCCTGGCCACCCTGGCCGGGGTGTTGATCGTGGGCGCCGGTGGCGGGCTGATCAAGCCGATGCAGACCCGGTGGGAGACCTACCTGGCCAAGGCCGAGGAAGAGGCGCCCAAGGTCAAGGAACAGGCCCAGCAGGCCCCCAGCGCCAAAGAGCAGGCGCAGGCCGCCAAGGACAAGGCACAGAACGCCTATGACCAGGCCGCCGACCCGTCCGCAGGCGGACAGCCGAAACCCAGCACCGGCGGCTACGGGTCCAGTCGCCTGTAGGCGAACACCAGGGCCGCCCCTTACGGATGGACCCAGATCCTCCACCCGAACACCACCAGAACGCCCTACTACCACCGCACGACTCCGGCACGACTGACGAACCACGAAAAGAGAGACCCTGATGATTAGCACCCAAGAGATCCAGGACATGCTCGGCGGCGGCGGGGGCACCCTCGTTGGCGAGGGCGGCGACAAGCTCGGCAAGGTCAGCCAGGTGTTCCTGGACGACGAGACCGGTAGGCCGGAGTGGGCCACCATCGCGGCCGGCGGACTGTTCGGCGGCAAGGAGTCCTTCGTCCCGCTAGGCGAGTCCACCCTGTCCGGGAACGAGATCACCGTCCCCTACGACAAGGCGAAGGTCAAGGACGCCCCCCAGGTCACCCCGGACTCCGAGGGTCACATCTCCAAGGACCAGGAAGCCGAGCTGTACGAGTACTACGGGATGAAGTACTCCACCGCCGCGTCGGACTCCGGTCTGCCGGCCGCCGGCCGCGATCAGAACAGGGGCGGGAAGCAGCAGGTAGGCCGCGACACTTCGGGTCCGACGACCGACGAGGCGATGACCCGTTCGGAGGAGCAGCTCAAGGTCGGAACCGAGAAGGTCGAGACGGGCAAGGCCCGGCTGCGCAAGTTCGTCGTCACCGAGAACGTGACCACCACGGTGCCGGTCAGCCACGAAGAGGTCCGCCTGGTGAGCGAGCCCATCACCGACGAGAACCGCGGTGACGCGATGGCCGGCGGGGACATCACCTCCGAGGAGCATGAGGTGACGCTGTACGCCGAACGTCCCGTGGTCGAGAAGGAGGTCGTCCCGGTCGAGCGGGTCCGGATGGACACCGAGACCGTCACCGGTGAGCAGAAGGTCACCGAGGAGGTCCGCAAGGAGAAAATCGAGTCGGACCCCTCCGACGTCCAGGTTCCCGGCAAGCCGGCAGCCGACCAGGACGCCCCGAAGCGCTGACCCCACGACGGTGCGGCCCTCACCGGGGGGCCGCACCTCTCGGGCTCGCGGTTGTACTGCGCCATGACCCGGTTGACAGGTGCAGGCGTCCATCAAGACGCGCCGACACCCCCGGGCACCTACCGGTGCTGATCGACCCGCGCTGACCGTGTGGGGAACAGAAGGAGAACGACCATGGCCAACGACCAGAGCGGGGCGAGCCGGCTCGAGCCGACGCCCCCCACCCCCCGCCGTACCGAGCCCACCCAGGAGCCACGACTTGAGGCGCCCCGCGAGGGGCGCCACGTCGACCCGCACACCCCACCGCGCCAGCCAGTCGACCAGGAGTCGGTGCTGGACGCGCAGAAGCAGCGTTACGGCGGGATTAAGGTGGGCTCCGCGTTCTTCGGTTGGCTTACCGCCACCGGTATGGCGCTGGTCCTGACGGCGCTGGCCGCAGCAGCCGGCGCGGCCGTCGGGGTGGCCACCAACACCAATGTCGGCGCAGCTACCGCCCAGGCCACGAACAACGCCGGAACCGTCGGGGTCGTCGGGGCCATCGTGCTGCTACTGATCGTGCTCGTCGCCTACTACTGCGGTGGCTACGTCGCCGGGCGGATGGCCCGGTTCGACGGAGCCAAGCAGGGCCTCGCGGTCTGGCTGTGGGCGCTGCTGATCGCCGGTGTCCTCGCTCTCGTCGCTGCCGTGGCCGGCAGCAAGTACAACGTGCTCGGGCAGCTGAACGCCTTCCCCCGTATCCCGGTCGACGAAGGCACCCTCAGCACCACCGGCATCATCGCCCTGGTCGCGGTCGCCGTCGCAGCACTGGCCGGCGCCATCCTCGGCGGCCTCGCCGGAATGCGCTACCACCGCAAGGTCGACCAGACCGGGCTCGAAGAAGCCGACCGGGTAACAAGGCCATCAGCTCCGTAAGCCTAGCCGGAACCAAAACCTTGACTGTGCTCGGGATTACCGGCAGTGACCCCGGTGTGACCGTGAATACCAACCCCGACAAGCTCGTGTCCTCTCTCGTTAACTTGCTTGCACTGCACCGCAGCTGGGACCGGTTCCCTTCCGCGGCCCCCGCCGAACCACCCCGCCCCCGCCGGGCAACGAAGAAGAAGTGAGAGGTCAATCGTGACAAGGAGGACGACGTGAGCCATGACCAGTACACGATGACCATGTACGCCGACATCACCCCCAGCGCGCAGTCCCAGGACGAGCCGGGGCTGATGAGGACCTGAAGGATCGCGCCGACCTGGGGGAGGAGTCCTACCGTGGCTCCGGCCGCCTGACCAGACGTCGAGCCCTGATCACCGGCGGCGAGTCCGGGATCGGAGCAGCGACGGCGATGGCCTTCGCCCGCGAAGGCGCCGACCGGGCCACCCCTCTCGCGAAGGCGGCACCAGCATGAGCAGCACCACTCGAGTCGACCGGCACCCGCCGCAGCGGCCGCGCCGGTTCACGGCCCACCCGGGGAACATGCTGCGGGCCGGGGTGGCCGAGGCGGTGGGGACCTTCTTCCTCATCCACACCGGCACCGCCACCGCCGGCGCGGGGGCGCTCGGCAAGTCCACCGCCGGTTCCCCACCGGACTCGCTCGCTGTTGCGCTGGCGTTCGGGCTAGTCCTGGCTGCCTTGGTCGGCGCGCTCGGCCAGGTCTCCGGCGCGCACCTCAACGGCGCCGTCACCCTCGGGCTGGCTGTCACCGGCAAGTTCCCGTGGCGGTACGTCCCGTCCTACCTGGTCTTCCAGCTGGCTGGTGCGATCGCCGGCGCCGGCGCAACGTGGGCCACGTTCGGCTCCGTCGTCCGGGACAAGGCCTATCTGGGGGCCACGGTGCCCGCCGAGGGGGTCAGCGACGCCCGCGCGTTCGTCGTCGAGGCCCTGATCACGTTCCTGCTGGTCTTCGTGATCATGGCTGTGGCCACCGACACCCGGGTGCCCGCCGCGCTGGCCGCGCCGTCGATCGGGTTCGCCCTGGTCGCCGCGGTCCTGATCGGCGGCGGCATCACCGGCGGCGCCGTCAACCCCGACCGCGCCCTCGGCCCGGCGATCATGTCCGGCACCTACACCTCGTTGTGGGTCTACGTGGGCGCCGACATCGTCGGCGGGATCGTCGCCGCGCTGCTCTACACCCACGTCGTCGGCAAGGCCACCGCCCCCACCATGGATACCGGTGACCCGCAGGCCACCCGGCCCGCTGGCGACCGCGGCCTGGCCACCGCCGCCGACGACAGCACCTGACCCATCGCCGGAAGCTCGCCGCCCGCACGACATTGACCTGCACGACACATCAAACCGAGGAAGCACCTCATGGCCAGCACCGGCAGCATCCAATAACAGCTCGACGCCAAGGAGGCGCTGCGGACCGGCGCGGCTGACGCGGCTGACGCGGCGTAGGCCCCTTAACCGAGGATGCGTAGCTTTGCGGCGTCGACCTGCAGATGGTAGCCACTGGTCTCTAGCTCGGCCCGGCCGTCCTGGGGCGTCAACGCCACCAAGGCAAGGAACTGGGGGGTGTTGGCTGTCACGACGCCGGTGAAGCTGAGCGTCTGCCCAGCGGTGATGCGCTGCGGAGACTCGGTGCCGGGGCTGAACTGGACCCAGATCCGTGCCGCGCCGTGGCCCACCCAGAAGCCTTCGTCCGCGGGGACGGAGATGACCGGGACCCGGTCGGCGTGCGCGTCCTTCCCGGCCACCGACTTCAAGATTCCGGGCTCGGGAACCAGCGGTTGGCCGTTGACGCTGACTCCAGGTACTGCGCCGCGTGGGACTCTCGGCGAGACGATGGTTGACGTAGGCGAGGCAACAGTTGACGTGGGCGAGGCAACGGTTGACGTGGGCGAGGCGACCGCGGACGTGGCGCCGGCGGGTGGGGCCGCAGCCGGGTCCACTGTCGAACTGATGGCGGGTGTTGTGGTGGGTGCGGACACCGGGAGCAGCGCTGCAGTGGATGCCGCGTGCCCGACGCCGACTACGACGGCGGCAGCGACGACACCAGCGGTGGTAGCGCCTGCTGCGCTTGCGAGGGGATGCCGTTGGAACAGGCCTCGGATGCTGCCGTGCAGGGCGCCGAGCGGCAGCCACGGGACCACACCGGCCAGGGCCCTGTCCCGGTGCACCAAGGGGGGCGCCAGTTCGGCGCAGACGGGGCAGGTCGCGAGGTGCTCACCCGCTCGCAGCGCAGACTGACGGCGTTGGTCGGCGGCGGAGATCGCGATCAGCACTGGTCGGCAGGCGGGGGATGGGAGGGTAACCCCGCGTAGGGCCAGGACGTAGTCAACCCGCAGCGTCGCCCGGGTCCGGTGCAGCTGGGACGCGAGGACATTGGGTGTCAGGTCCGCGTCTGCAGCGAGATCCGCCAACGGGCGCTCTTCGAGGTCACGCGCGACCAGCAGCGCCCGTCTGCGGGCAGGCAACGCCGCTAACGCCGCGATGAGTGCACGCCGGGCCTCCGAGGCGCTGGCCTCCTCGTGGGGGTCGGGTGCGGCGCGCGGGTCCAGCATGCGAGGTAGATGGCGTCGCGCGGTCATGTCCGCCCGCGCCGACGCGTAGGTGAGGTTACGAGCGACAGTGAACGCGTAAGCGCCGAGCGTCTCGACCTCCAGACGCTGGTACACCTCCATCATCCGCACCAAGGTCTCCTGAACGATGTCATCAACGTCGTGCGGAGAGCGAACGCGCGCCTCCACATATCGGCGCAGGGGGCGACTCAGCTCCACCAGATCGTCCGGCGCGAGCGCCCGGCTCTCAAGGGCTGAGGAGTCACCAGGCGACTCCGCAGCTCCGGACTGGCTCATTCGACTTGACCTCATTTTTGTAGCTGCCGGTCGGCGGATCGGGCGGAAACCATAAGACAGCCAAGGTGAAGGCGCGACTGCGGACGGATTGCATGCACACGCTACCTGGGAGGTGGCGTCCGGCCGCCCGCAGGGGAGAGGCGCGGAGATGACAGGTACCGCTAGAACCTAATGGCTACTGGTAGGCCTCTGGAGCCGTACCGCGCTGTCCCCTAGTTCGGTCAGTGCTCCGTGGGGCGTTGAGCTCGGGTTGGTCTTCCGGGCCTCACCGAGGCGCGCGAACACGGCAGCGTGCCTGCTCGTGTGTGGGATGGGGTGCCTGCTCGTGCTTCTGCTAGCAATCTTGCTAGTGGCCTAGAGAGGGACTTCGGGTTGACCGGCCCGAACTGTCGCTGAGCGGGCAGCCCCCTGGGCGTGCCGCGCGCCTCGGGCCGAGTCTAACCGGGTGGTCAACGCTGGTGGGGTTGGAACTTGTCTCGAGGTCCGTCATCTCCAGCGTTGCAAGGTCTGCAGGATGGTTGGGTTGTTGTAGAGGGTGCACCAGGTGAGGATGCTGGGTTCCTCCTTAACCTGAATCCACCGATGGGTGGGGTGGGTGAGCGCGTCGTGGCGTGAGAATGCCCTTGCGGGGCAGGAGAATTGGGCTTGCGATGGTCCGATTCACATGCTCCCGGAAGGGCATCTCGTAGATGCAACTCTCTCACACCCGCCCGGTGACCTCGGCGGTGTTCGATGACCCGAACCTGATCTCGGCCGCGGGCTTGGTCCCACTAGTCAAGCTCGCCCAGACCGCTGGCCTGACCGCGCTGGCTCAAGACCGGCTCACGGTGCCCACGGACAAGGGCGCGAACGCCGGGTTGAAGGTGACCTCGCTGGTGGCGGGGATGGCCGCCGGCGCGGACTCGGTCGACGACATGGTGTTACTGCGGCATGGCGGGATGGGCCGGGTCTTCACCCGGGCGTACGCCCCGTCGACGTTGGGATCGTTCCTGCGGGCGTTCACGTTTGGGCACGTGCGGCAGCTCGACGCGGTCGCCGCACGGTTCCTGCTCGCGTTGGACGCGATGACCCCGCTGCTCGGTGCCCCCGACGGCCGCGGACCCTACGGCGGTGGGCAGCGGCCGAGTCAGGCCCCGTACGCGATGTTCGACATCGACGACACGATCATCGAGGTCCACGGCCACGCCAAGCAGGGCGCCGGGTTCGGTTACTCCGGGGTCCGCGGGCTGAACGCGCTTCTCGCCACCGTGACCACCGAGACCAGCGCGCCGGTGATCATCGGGCAGCGGCTACGCACGGGCGGCTGCGGGGTCACCGCGCGGCGCGAGACGGATGGTCGCCGACGCCTTGACAACGGGCCCGGCCCGGACACCCGGGTGT
>JALYVC010000042.1 GCA_030853445.1 Actinomycetota bacterium
AGCTCGGGGTCGAGCTCGCGGTGCAGCACGGTGCGCAGCAGCACCAGGGCCTCGGCCCTGATCTGGGAGATGCGCGACTCGGAGACGCCGAGGTCGGCGGCGATCTCGGCCATGGGGCGCTCGGCCAGGAAGTACTCGGTGACGACGACGCGCAACCGCTCGGGCAGCTCGTTGACCGCCTCCATGAGGTAGGTGAGCAGCTCGCGGTGCTCGGCGACGTCGGCCGGGGTGGGGCCGGTGGACGGGACGACCGGCCCGTCGGCGTTGTCGGTGCCCTCGAGGGAGAGCACGGAGGCGCGGGCGATGTCGCCCTCGTTGCGGGTGATCTCCTCGACCGGCACGCTGAGGGCGGAGGCGACCTCGGCGGTGGTCGGGATCCGTCCGAGGACGCTGGCCATCCGGTTGCGCGTCTCGTCGAGGTCCCGCGCGCGCCGCCGGACCGAGCGGGAGGCCCAGTCCACACGGCGCAGCTCGTCGATGATGGCGCCGCGCACGCGGGTGGCGGCGTAGCCGGCGAAGGGGACGCCGCGGGTGGGGTCGAAGGCGCGAGCGGCCGTCACCAGGGCGAGCATGCCTGCGGAGGTCAGGTCGTCGCGGCTGACGTGGGCCGGCACGCGGCCCATGGTCTCGCGGACGATGTGACCCACGAGGGGCATGTGTGAGGTGATGAGGTCGTCGGTCGAGACCGGCGCAGGGGGGGCGGTGGGGGTGTTCGTGGTGGGGGGCACGCGCTCACTCTGATGGACGAAATCTCCCTACACATCCCCTTAGGGGGGTTTTGAACCCTTCGGTAGGGCTCGTCCGCCAAAACGGATACATCGGACTAGTACGGACATACTACCTAAGGGCCCGATCGTAAACGGGGCTCCCGGCGCGTCCGGCTCGCATACCGCTCAGGTCGGCTGGCCGGCCGCCGATGGGTGGGGTCAGCGCGAGCAGACGGCGAGCGCGCGGAAGTGAGTGATGACATGGAGAAGCTGTCCCAGATCCTCTGGCGTGAGCGTGAGCTGCTCGACTCCCTGCTGTTCCACCTCGAGGTGGAGCGGCTGGTGCTGACGGCGGGTCGCACCCGCTGGTTGGCGCGCGCCGCCGACGACGTGGAGGCCGTGCTGCACACCCTGCGCGAGACCGAGATGCTGCGCTCCGTGGCCTCCGACGAGGCAGCCGACGCCCTCGGCCTGGGTCACAGCACGAGCCTGCGCTCGCTGGCCGAGTCGCTCGAGGAGCCGTGGCAGTCGATCATGACCGACCACCGCGACGCCTTCCTCATGGTGAGCCGAGAGATCGCGGCCCTGGCCGAGTCCAACCGTGAGCTGCTGACCCTGGGGCTGCGCTCCGCTCGAGAGACCCTCATGGGTCTCGGCGAGGAAGGCGTCCAGGGCTACCGCCCCGACGGCGCCGCCGTGCTCGACCGATCATCCCGACGACTCGTCGACAGGAGCCTGTGACATGTCCAGTACCTTCGGATCCCTCTCCACCGCCCTCAGCGCGCTCACCTACTCCCGAGCGGCCATGGACGTCGCCAGCGGCAACATCGCCAACGCCAACACCGACGGCTACACCCGGCGTCGCATCGAGGCCGCGGCGACCGGCGCGCCCACGGCGCCGGCGATGTGGTCGCGCTACGACGGGCACGGCGACGGCGTCACGGTCACCGGGGTGACCCGCATGACCGACGAGCTGCTCGTGGCCCGGACTCGCACAGAGCACGCGCAGCAGAGCCTCGCCGACGTGAGCCAGTCGGGCCTGCAGGACCTCGAGAGCGCCGTCAGCGAGCCCAGCAGCAGCGGGGTCTCCGCCGCGCTGAGCGACTTCCGGTCGGCCTGGCACGACGTCGTCAACAACCCGGGACCCGGCTCGAGCGCCCGCAACGTGGTCCTGGCCAGGGCGCAGGCCCTCGCCGCGGCGATCAGCACCCAGACCCGCGCCGTGGCCGACACGATGACCAGCCAGGGGCAGCGGCTGCAGTCGACGGTCGGCGAGACCAACAGCGTCACGGCCGGCCTCGCCGACACCAACACCGCCATCGCGGCAGGCAAGGTGGGTGGGGCTGACGTCAGCGACCTGCTCGACATCCGTGACCGGCTCACGCTGCGGCTCTCCGAGCTCACCGGGGCCACGGTCACCCTGCGGCCGGACGGCCAGGCCGATGTCAGCCTCGGTGGCGTCCCCCTGGTGCAGGGACCGAAGGCCTCGACCCTGGCCATCGCCTCGGGGGTGTCCGTGTCGGGCACGCCGGACGGCAGCGCGGTGACCTTCGCGGTCACCGCTCCCGGTGGGCTGGTCACGTCGCTGGACACCATCAGCGCCGGCGACGCCGGGGGCAGCGTCAAGCTGCTCGGCGTCACCCTGCCGGCCTACCAGCAAGGGCTCGACGCCGTCGCCCGGCAGCTCGCCGACACGGTCAACGCCCAGCACCAGGCGGGGTACGACGCCGCCGGCAACCCCGGCACCGCGGTGTTCGCCTACGACCCGACCTCCCCGGCGTCGAGCCTGACGGTGGCGATCACCGACCCGTCGCTGATCGCGGCCTCGTCGGTGCCCGGTGGCGGCACGGACGCCGGCAATGCCGACGCCCTCGCCTCGGCGGCCGGGGTGGACGGGCTCTACCGCCAGCTCGTCACGGGGCTGGGGACCTCGGTCCAGAGCGCCCAGCGGGCCGCCACCAACCAGCAGGTCCTGACCAACCAGTTCGACAACGCCCGAGAGCAGCAGGCGGGGGTCAACATCGACGAGGAGACGGTGTCGATGATGCAGAACCAACGGGCCTACGAGGCCGCGGCCAAGGTGATCAGCACCATCGACTCGGTGCTCGACACCCTGATCAACCGGATGCTGAGCTGATGTCGCTCGTCAGGGTCACGCAGCGCATGATGGCCGGTCATGCGCTCTCCGGCCTGCAGACCAGCCTCGCCCAGCTGGCCACCACCCAGGAGCAGCTCTCGACCGGTCGGATCCTCAACCGGCCCTCCGACTCGCCCAACGACACCGGGGCGGCGATGCGGCTGAGCTCGGGCATCGCCTCGAGCCAGCAGTACCAGCGCAACGCCGCGGATGGCCTCGGCTGGCTCGGGCAGGTCGACAACGCCCTGGAGTCGGCCGGCTCCCAGCTGCTGCACGCCCAGGACGTCGTCACCCAGGGGGCCAACGCCGCGACGCTCGGCTCCTCGGCCCGCAGCGCCCTGGCGGCACAGATCGACCAGCTGCGCACCGGCATGATCGACGCCGCCAACACCACCTACCTCGACCGCCCGGTCTTCGGAGGGGTCACCGCCGGGCGCCGGGCCTACGACGCGACCGGCGCCTTCGTCGGCACCCCCGGCGAGGTGAACCGTGCCGTGAGCGACGGCGTCCGCGTGCGGGTCGACGTGGACGCGTCGTCCGCCTTCGGGCCGGCGGGGAGCACGGTCTTCGACCACCTGTCGGACGCCTCGGCGGCCCTGCGGACCGGTGACATGGCCGGTGTGCAGAGTGCCCTGACCAGCATCCAGGCGGACTTCCGGCGGCTCACGGACGCCCGAGCCCTGGCCGGGAGCAGCTACAACCGCATCGACACCGCTAACCAGGCGGCGGGGGCCCACGAGCTGCAGCTGAAGACCTCCTTGAGCGGTGTCCAGGACACCGACCTGCCCAAGGCGGCCGTCGACCTGCAGATGCGCACCATGGCCTACCAGGCCGCCCTCGGGGCCACGAGCAAGGCCCTGCAGCCGAGCCTGATGGACTACCTGCGATGATCGGCGCACCGGTCGACGAGCCCGGCCACCCCAGCGAACGAGAGCAGGAGAGGGTCGAGATGACCTCCATGACGACGTCAGAGCCGACTTCCGACCTCCCCGTCATCGAGTTCATCCACCCGATGCCCGGCTTCAGCGACCAGCGGCGTTTCGCGCTCGTGCAGCTCGACGAGGCCGGCATGCTCAGCGCCATGCGCTCGCTCGACGACCCGGGTCTGCGCTTCCTGGTCATGCCTGCGGCGCCCTTCTTCCCCGACTACCACCCCGTGGTGGGTGACGAGGTCGTCGACGACCTCGGGATCGAGTCGGTCGACGACACCCTGCTCCTGCTCGTGCTCACGGCCGGGAGGTCGCTCGAGACGAGCACGGCCAACCTCGCCGCCCCCGTCGTGATCAACCTGCGCACCCGCCGGGCGCAGCAGGTGGTGCTCGAGGGGCAGGACTTCGAGGTCGCCGCGCCCCTGGTCGCCTCCTGACGTCTCCGGGTCGAGCTCCGGGAAGGTAGGTTGGGCGGCATGCTAGTGCTGAGCCGCCGTGTCGGAGAGACCATCACGATCGGTGACGACGTGCGCATCACCGTCCTGGAGGTCCGCAGCGACGGCGTCCGCATCGGCATCGACGCTCCCCGTTCGGTCGCGGTCCACCGGGCCGAGGTGCTCCAGCAGCTCGAGCGCAGCAACCAGGACGCGGCCTCGCCGAGTGACGACGCCATCCGCTCGTTGCGCGAGGCTCTGAGCAAGCGCAAGGACGGATCCTGACCCTGCGGTCCTTGCCGCCCTCGGCCTCGCCCGCCTGCCCCGCCGGCGGTGGCCGCACGGATTCGGCGCCTGCGCGTGGGGCTGGCAGAATAGGGACTGACCGCTCAACGCCGTGACGTGCAGTGGCAGGCTCCCGCCGATGCGAGCCTCCTGACCACACGGCACCTCCCGCAGATCGAAGGACCGCCGTGATCACCGCCACCGGGATCGAGCTGCGTGCTGGCTCCCGACTCCTGCTCGACGACGCCTCCTTCCGGATCGCCGAGGGCGACCGCATCGGCCTCGTCGGGCGCAACGGTGCCGGCAAGACCACCCTCACCAAGGTGCTCGCCGGCGAGGGACAGCCGGCCGCCGGCACGGTGACCTCGTCGGGTGAGGTGGGCTACCTCTCGCAGGACCCCCGCACCGGTGACATGGACGTGCTGGCCCGCGACCGCATCCTCGCCGCGCGGGGCCTCGACACGATCATCCGCAACCTGCGCGACACCGAGAAGCTCATGGCCTCGGAGGACGAGGCGGTGCACGAGAAGGCGATGCGCCGCTACTCCCGCCTCGACGACGAGTTCACCGCTGCCGGGGGCTACGCCGCCGAGTCCGAGGCCGCCCGCATCGCCAGCGCGCTCGCCCTCGAGGAGCGGATCCTCTCCCAGCCCCTGCACACCCTCTCCGGTGGCCAGCGTCGGCGGGTCGAGCTGTCGCGGATCCTCTTCTCGGGGGCCCAGACGCTGCTGCTCGACGAGCCCACCAACCACCTCGACGCCGACTCGATCCTGTGGCTGCGCGACTACCTCAGGTCCTACAAGGGCGGGCTGGTCATCATCAGCCACGACGTCGAGATGCTCGACTCCGTCGTCAACCGGGTCTTCCACCTCGACGCCAACCGCGCCGAGGTCGACATCTACAACATCGGGTGGAAGACCTACCTCAAGCAGCGCGAGACCGACGAGCGACGTCGCAAGCGTGAGCGGCAGAACGCCGAGAAGAAGGCCGGGGTCCTGATGGCCCAGGCCGACAAGATGAGGGCCAAGGCGACGAAGGCCGTGGCCGCCCAGAACATGGCCCGCCGCGCCGAGAAGCTGCTGGCCGGCATCGAGGGCGAGCGGGTGCAGGACAAGGTGGCCAAGCTGCGCTTCCCGAAGCCCGCGCCCTGTGGCAAGACCCCGCTGCGGGCCTCCGGCCTCTCGCGCTCCTACGGCTCGCTCGAGATCTTCACGGACGTCGACCTGGCCATCGACCGCGGCTCGCGCGTGGTCGTGCTCGGACTCAACGGCGCGGGCAAGACCACGCTCCTGCGGATGCTCGCCGGTGTCGACTCGCCCGACACCGGAGAGATCGAGCCGGGTCACGGGCTCAAGCTGGGCTACTACGCCCAGGAGCACGAGAACCTCGAGGTCGACCGCACCGTGCTCGAGAACATGAAGTCCGCGGCGCCCGAGCTGGGTGAGACCGACGTGCGCAAGACCCTCGGGTCCTTCCTCTTCTCCGGTGACGACGTGCTCAAGCCCGCGAGGGTGCTCTCGGGTGGTGAGAAGACGCGGCTGTCGCTCGCGATGCTCGTCGTCTCGTCGGCCAACGTGCTGCTGCTCGACGAGCCCACCAACAACCTCGACCCGGCCTCGCGGGCCGAGATCCTCGGTGCCCTCTCGACGTATGAAGGCGCCGTCGTGCTGGTCACGCACGACGAGGGCGCCGTGCAGGCCCTCGAGCCCGAGAAGATCCTGCTCCTGCCTGACGGCGTCGAGGACCTCTGGGGCCCCGACTACCTCGACCTGATCACCCTGGCCTGAGCCGGCTCGAGCGTCGGCGCTCGGCCCTCCATCCGCCGCCCCCCCGGCACGCCCCGGAACGCGGAGGGGCCGGTGCGGTCAGTCGTCCCCTTTCAGTCGTCCTGGTGGTCGGCGGTCTTCGACTTCTCCGCGATCTTGTCGTGGCTGCGCACCAGGCGGGTGGCGGTGACCAGGAAGATGCCGCCGGCCATGTTGGCCAGCACCACCCACCACTCGAACCGCAGCCAGTCGCCGTAGCCGACCTTGTCCGCCCCGGTGAGGATCGCCCCGAAGAGCAGCAGGGCGTCGAGCACCGAGTGCAGGACGCCGGTGCCGGCCACGACGAAGGCGATGGCGATCGTGGCGACGGTCCTGGCCGTCTCGTCCTCAGTGCCGTTGTGCATGCGCGTCATGAGGGTCAGGGCGGCGCCCGCCAGCACGGCGAGCGCCAGTGGTCCCCAGCCGACGGACGTGGCGGCGTACTCCTCGCCGCGCTGCAGCAGCAGGTCGTGCAGCTCGGGCAGGCCGGTCACGATGAGCAGCATGGCCACCCATCCGCCGACGAGGTTGCCGGCGAAGGTGCCGACCCAGAGCTTGAGCAGCTGGGTGACCGTGCCCTCCTTCGCCACCACGGTCGTGACCGGAACGAGGAAGCCCTCGGTGAAGAGCTCGCTGTGGCCCAGCTGCATGGCCAGCAGGCCGATGGAGAAGGCCAGTGCGCCGAGCAGGTGGTTGCCGGTCTCGTGCTCGACGACGAGCATCGCGAGGATGCCGAAGCCGAGCTCTCCACCGGCCACCCCGCCGGTGAGGACCTGCTGGGCAAAGCTGCGGTGCAGTCGGGGCTTGCCCAGCTCGACGATGCGGTCGACCGCATCCTCCAGCTCGTCCTCACGGGTGTCGTGCTCGCTCATGTCGTGATCCTCTCGCACGGCACCGGATGCCGTCCGGGAGGATGGGACGCAGGTTGTCCCGGGTCCAGATGTCCCGGGTCCGACGGCCACCCGGTGGGACCCGGGTCGGTGAGGAAGGACGGTGGGCCGTGCGCGCGGTCGTCTACACGGCATACGGGCAGGAGCCGCGCCTGACGCGGGTGCCCGACCCGAGCCCGCCCGCCGGTGGTGTGGTCGTGGCCGTCGAGGCGACGGGCGTCTGTCGCTCGGACTGGCACGCGTGGATGGGGCACGACCCCGTCACCCTGCCGCACGTGCCCGGCCACGAGCTCGCCGGGCGGGTCGCGCAGGTGGGCGCCGGGGTGCAGCGCTGGCGCGTCGGTGACCGGGTCACGGTCCCCTTCGTGTGTGGCTGTGGCCGGTGCGAGAACTGTCGAGCCGGTGACGCCCAGGTCTGCCCCGACCAGACCCAGCCCGGGTTCACCCACTGGGGGTCCTTCGCCGACCAGGTGGTCCTGCACTCGGCGGACACCAACCTCGTGGCCCTGCCGGAGGCCGTCGACGCGGTCACCGCCGCGGCGCTGGGCTGCCGGTTCGCGACGTCGTACCGCGCCCTCACCGCCCACGGCAGTCTCCGGCCGCGACAGTGGCTGGCGGTGCACGGCGCTGGGGGGGTCGGCCTCTCGGCCGTGCTCATCGGGGTCGCCCTCGGCGCCCGCGTCGTGGTGAGCGACCCGTCGGCGGGGGCCCGTGACCTGGCCGCCTGCCTGGGGGCCGAGGTGGTGCTCGACCCGACCGTGACC
>JALYVC010000054.1 GCA_030853445.1 Actinomycetota bacterium
GCC
This sequence comes from Actinomycetota bacterium, assembly GCA_030853445.1. Taxonomy (GTDB): domain Bacteria; phylum Actinomycetota; class Actinomycetes; order Actinomycetales; family Dermatophilaceae; genus Lapillicoccus. The sequence goes on from JALYVC010000054.1 coordinate 4, forward strand.
CACAACAAGCGGGTCATCGACGACTACCGCGGGCGTCATGCGGCGCCCGGCGCGGGCAGCTCCTAGGGGGCCTCGAGCGGAGCCACCTGGTCGGCCGCCTGCGTCGGGGCGGCCGCCGTCTGCGGTGTCGCCGCAGCCCCCGAGGCGATGAGGGCCGCTATCTGCTCGTCGCTGCGCCCGATCTCGCGCAGCAGCGCCTCGGTGTCGCCCCCGATCTGGGGGCAGTCGCTGCGCACCGTGCCGGGGGTGCGGGACAGCCGCACGGGAAAGCCGATGCTGCGGTAGGAGCCCTCCGTCGGGTGCTCGCGCACGTTGAGCAGGCCTCCCTCGCGGATGTAGGGGTCGCTCTCGGCGTCGTCGAGCTCGAGCACCTGCGCGAAGGGGATGGAGTAGGTGGCGCAGAGCTGCTGCCACTGCGCCGTGGTCCGCTCGGGGGCGACCTGCGCCACGAGCGCGTAGAGCTCGCCGTAGTGGCTCGCCAGGGCTCCCGGGTTCGCGAAGCGCGGGTCGGACGCGACCTCGGGGTGCCCGGCGGCCGTGAAGAAGTCGGTGATGTTGCGGGCGTTGTAGGGCAGGATGCACGCCCAGCCGTCGGCGGTGGCGACCGCGCGGTGGTCGGGCACCATCGAGCGGTTGAAGCCGATGGGGCCGCGCGACGGTTCGAAGGTGTGGCCCGAGAGGTGCTCGACGAGGGTGAACGCCAGCAGCGTGTCGGTCATGGGCACCTCCACCTCCTGCCCCTCACCGGTCGCCCGCTGGTGGATCACGGCGGCGAGCACGGAGTAGGCCAGGGTCAGGGCACAGACCTTGTCGGCCATGATCGTGGGCACGTAGGTGGGGGTGCCGGTGGCCCGGCGCATGAGGTCGGCCATGCCCGAGGCGGCCTGCACGATCTCGTCGTAGGCCGCGTGGTCGGCCCGGTCGGAGTCGCTGCGGAAGCCCTGGGCCCGCGCGTAGACGAGCCGAGGGTTGACCGCGGCCAGGGCGTCGTACCCCACGCCGAGGCGCCGCAGCGCACCCGGGCGCATATTGGTGACGAGCACGTCGGCGGTGCGCACGAGGTCGAGGAAGGCCTCGAGGCCCTGCTCGCTCTTGACGTCGAGGGCGACGCTGCGCTTGTTGCGGTTGACGTTGAGGGCCAGCACGCCCATGCCCTCGTGCACCTGGGGATGGGTGCGCCGGGACAGGTCGCCGGCGGGCGGCTCGACCTTGATGACGTCGGCGCCGAGGTCACCAAGGATCTGGGTCGCGTAGGGCCCCATGACGACGGTGGAGAAGTCGAGGACGCGCAGTCCGTCGAGCGCGCCGGGTGTGCTGGGCATGGGAAGGGCCTCCTGGGTCGGGTCCTCCCACCGTAGGTGCCGGGGCGACGACCCGCGTGGGTGGGAGGCCCCGACGCGCGGTCAGCGCCAGATCTCGCCGTCGACCGTGCCCATCGTCGGGCGGACCGTGCCGCCGACGACCCCGTGGGCCCGGCGTCGCCCGCGGGCCGTCACTTGTCGACGTCCCCCACGACGAAGAACATCGAGCCGAGGATCGCCACCATGTCGGCCAGCAGCTGGCCCGGCAGCATCTCGGCGAGCACGGCGACGTTGTTGAAGGACGCCGAGCGCAGCTTGAGCCGCCACGGGGTCTTCTCGCCGCGGGAGACGAGGTAGTAGCCGTTGAACCCGAGAGGGTTCTCCGTCGCGGTGTAGAGGTGACCCTCCGGCACCTTGAGCACCTTGGGCAGCTTGACGTTGATCGGCCCCTGCGGCAGACCCCGCATCCGCTCGACGCAGGCCTGCGCGAGGTCGAGGCTGACGTGGGTCTGCTCCAGCAGCACCTCGAGGCGGGCGAGGCAGTCGCCCGCCGCGCGGGTGACGACGCGCCCGGGGCCCCCGGGGGCGAAGAGCTCTCCATACGCGAGGTGGGGCGCGTCGCGGCGCAGGTCGACGTCGACGCCGCTGGCCCGGGCGATGGGCCCCGAGACGCCGTAGGCGTGGATGGTCTCGGGGGGCAGGACGCCGACGCCCTGGGTGCGGGCGGCGAGGATCTCGTTGCCCACCAGCATGTTCTCGAGGTCGGGCAGCCGCCGTCGTACGCCCGCGATGGCCTGCTCCACGCGGCCGAGCCAGCCAGCGGGCAGGTCCTCCTTAAGGCCGCCCACGCGGTTGAACATGTAGTGCATCCGCCCGCCGGAGGCCTCCTCCATGACGGCCTGCAGCTCCTCGCGCTCGCGGAAGGAGTAGAAGATCGGGGTGATCGCACCGAGCTCGAGGGGGTAGGAACCGAGGAACATCAGATGGCTCAGCACCCGGTTGAGCTCGGCCAGCAGGGTGCGCGCCCAGACCGCGCGCTGCGGCACCTGCATACCGAGCATCTGCTCGACCCCGAGCACGACGCCGAGCTCGTTGGCGAAAGCCGACAGCCAGTCGTGACGGTTGGCCAGGACGAGGATCTGGCGGTAGTCGCGCACCTCGAAGAGCTTCTCGGCGCCGCGGTGCATGTAGCCGACGATCGGCTCGGCACTGACGATGCGCTCGCCGTCGAGCACCACGCGCAGCCGCAGCACCCCATGGGTCGCCGGGTGCTGGGGGCCGATGTTGAGCACCATGTCGCTGGTGGCCAGGCCGCCCGCGCCGACCCCGACGGTCAGCTCGCGCCGGTTCGCGTCCGTCGTCACCATGGCCGCCAGTCTGCCGTATGCCGCGCCCCGCCACTTGTTACCGTCTCGAGCATGAGCGGCGACTTCGGTCTGCCCGAGCCACGGACCGACGAGCCACGGACCGACGGGCCACGGACCGACGGGCGAGCAGGTGGCGCAAGTGGGTCACTGCCGCCCTCGCCCTCGCCCCCGGGCGGGCTGCGCCGCAGCCGGCTGCTGCTCGCCGGGCTGGTGCTGTTCGTGCTGCTCGGGGCAGGGGCTGTCACCGCCTTAGTGGTGCGGGCGCGCCCCGTCGGGC
>JALYVC010000058.1 GCA_030853445.1 Actinomycetota bacterium
GCGCAGGAGGGTGGCGCGGTCCGGGGCGGGCGCGCCGGCGCCCAGCGCACTCTGTGCGCCGACAGCGGGGACCAGGGCGGCTGCGGCGACGGTCGCGACCGCGGTCAGACCCGTGAAGAGGTGTTTCACGAAGACTCCTTGCAGGGAGGGGCGGTGCCGGGCAGGGTGTGCCGGCAGGGGAGCCGCGACCTTCCTCGACCGGAGTCGGCCTCGGGCGGCGGCGTGCCCCTGAATCTGCTCGGCAGGCGCAGGCCCGTCAATGCCCTTGGTGATCTCTTGAAGGAACGCTGGGTGATTCATGGGCGGACTGCGGTCAGGGGGTGACGGGAGCACCCTGCGGCACGAACGGACCGCCGGGCCGTTCCGGGTCGGTCCCGCCGAGATGGGGCGGCAGCCCCGGACGGCGTGGGGGCGCCGACGGGGCCTCCTGCAGTACCCGCCGCAGCCGCAGGGCCGCGAGCAGCGCAAAGACGCTCACGACCACGTGGACCCCGAGGAAGACCCCGCTGTGGCCGGTGCCCAGCAGGAGGCCGGCGAGCAGTGGACCGCCAGCCGAGACCCCCGTCTGCAGGGCCGCGAGCAACCCGAGGGTGGTGCCCGCCGTGCCGGCCGGGGCGTGGGCAGCGGTGAGGGGGCCCAGCAGCGGGGCGAAGAGGGTCTCGCCCACGGCGAAGATCCCGAAGGTCGTCACGAAGAGGGTCGCTGCGAGCCCCGGCGTCCGGGTGGCCACAGCGAGCAGGCCCCAGCAGCCGATCCAGATGACGCCCACCGCCGCGAGCAGGGATGCCGGGTGACGGCCTGCCGTGAGCCGCACGACGAGCATCTGCAGGACCACGATGACCAGGCAGTTGACGGCAGCGGCCGTGCCGATCGTCTGCTCGGGCACGTGCAGCACGGTAAGCGCGAAGGCAGGCAGCCCCGACTCGAACTGCGCGTAGAAGCCGAGCGAGATGGCCACGGTCACGACGGCGATCCAGCGCAGTGCAGGCACCGCGAGGACGGCCCGCAGCGCCGACCCGGTCGAGGCGGGCCCGGCAGGTGCCGACAGGTCGGTGTCGGCGCCCTCGACGGCCTCCTCACCGCGGGCACCCCGACCCGCCAGGGCGAGCACGCCGGCCGAGACCAGGAAGCCGGCGGCCGCCAGCAGGAAGGCTCCTCGCATGCCGTCCGTACGGCTGAGGTCGACGCTCTGGGCGGCAACCAGGGCGCCGAGGGCCATCCCGACCGACGACCCGGTGAAGGCCCAGGCGAAGACCGTCCGACGGTCGGCCGCACCCGACCAGCGCAGCACCAGCACGGACTGCGCCGGCTGCGCGGCGGTGATACCGAGGCCGAGCACGCTCATCCCCACGAGGAAGGCGGCAGGGCTGTCGGCGAGCAGCAGGCCCACGCCGGCCGCGGCCGCGACGAGCTTGGCCCCCACCGCCACCCGCACGGGCGGGAGGCGGTCGGCCAGGCGACCACCGAACGGCGCTGCGACGAGGGCGGCGACCGAGAACAGGCTGGAGGCCAGGACCGCCACGAGCGTGCCCCACCCGCGGGTCTGCGCCGCGTAGGCGTACTGGTAGGGCAGGACGGCCCCCCAGCCGAGCATCCCCACCGCTCCGGCGAGGACCACGGCGACCGGACGACGCTTCATGCTGGACTCACGACCTTCATCTTTCAAGCGTTCAAACCTGAATACTTCGCACACTAATATTTCGACGTCGAAACATTACCATGAGACGATCGGCCGATGAGAGCCGGGAGCAGTGAGGGCGAGAGCGTCACGAGCAGCGAGCACTACCGCGCCGCCGTGGCGTCCTACGTCGCCGCCGGGGGCGAGGAGACCGTGCAGCGGGTGGTCACCGCCATCCACGCCCTGCACCGCCGGCTCAACCAGTGGTACGACGCGCAGATGGTCGACCTGCAGCTCAGCCAGGGCGAGTGGACGGTGCTCTCGAGCCTCGCCATGGCCCCCGAGGGCACGGTCCTGACCCCCTCGCAGCTGGCCGAGGCATCGAGCGTGGCCCCCTCGTCGATGACCCACCGCCTCGACCGGATGACCGAGCGGGGCCTGGTGTCACGCGAGACCGACCCGGCCAACCGCACCCGCGTCCTGGTGCGGCTGACCACCGACGGGTGGGAGCTGTTCACCGAGGTGATCCGGGGCTCCGACCTGGTCGAGAGCGACGTGCTGAGCGCCCTGTCGGGAGACGAGCGCGAGCAGCTCGCAGGGATGCTGGAACGCGTGGTCACCGGGCTCGACGCCCACCTCGCCGAGTGACTCCGGCTGCCGGGCGCTAGACGACGAAGGCCGGCGCCGTGCCGCCCTCAGCTGCCGTGCCACGAAGGGCCGAGAGGGCGGCGGCCAGCACCCCTCCGTGCTGGGCGAGCTCGGATCTGGCCTCGGGAACGGGGATGTCGGCCAGCAGGCACAGCAGGGCCGGCTTCAGCTCGTCGTCCGCGGCCCGCAGGGCGGTGCGGGCCGTGGGCTCGTCGACCCCCGCCGCCTCGCACAGGATGCGCACCACCCGGCCACGCAGCTTGGCGTTGGTGGCGACCACGTCGACCATGAGGTTGCCGAAGGTGTGCCCGAGACGCACCATGACGGCGGTCGAGAAGCCGTTGAGCACCAGCTTCTGCGCCGTGCCCGCCTTGAGCCGGGTCGAGCCGGTGACGACCTCGGCACCGGTGTCGGGCGCGATGAGGTGCTCGACGAGCGGGGCCAGCTCGGCCTGGGGGTTGGCGGTCACGAGGGCGGTGAGGGCGCCGCGCTCGCGGGCGAGCTCGAGCGCTCCCCGGACGTACGGGGTCCTGCCCGACGCCGTGAGGCCCACCACGACGTCTTTGGCCGTCACCTCGGCCACGGCCACCCGACCGGCGTCCGCGTCGTCCTCCACCCCCTCGACGGCGTCGACGAGCGCCTCCCGTCCCCCGGCGTGGTGAGCGCACACCACCCCCGCTGACAGGTTGAAGGTGGGCCGCAGCTCGGCCGCGTCGAGCACGGCCAGGCGCCCGGACGTGCCTGCTCCCACGTAGTGGACCGACCCGCCCCGGCGGATCCGCTCGACGGTGGCGTCGACCAGCAGCGCGAGCTCGGGCAGGGTGGCCGCGACCGCGGGCGCGACCTCGGCGTCAGCCTGGTTGAGCATGGTCAGGATCTCGAGGGCGGAGCCCCGGTCGAGGTCGTGCGACGCCGCGTTGCGCTCCTCGGTGGGAGCACGCACCTGCACCTCGTCACCCACCCGCTGAAGCGCCTCGCCCATACGCAAGAGGTTAGTTTCTGTCAAGCGAGTGCGTCAACAACGTCAACGCATTACCTCGTCGAACGGAACGTCCGCGGACGGGCCGGGTAGGCGGGTCAGCTCTCGACCTGGTGGCCTTGCACGGCGGCGCGGGTCTCGGTCACGGCCCGCTGGGCGCGGGCGAGGTCGCGGTGCGCCACGGCGATGTAGAGGCAGTCGACCACGGTGAGGGCAGCGATGCGGCTCGCGGTGGCACCCGACCGCAGGGAGGTCTCACGGGCCGCGGTGAGCAGCACGATGTCGGCGTCCCGGGCCAGCTTCGAGAGCGGGAAGTTCGTCACGGCCACGGTCGTGGCGCCGCGCGCCCTGGCGGCGGCCATCGCCTCGATGGTCTCGCGGGTCGTGCCCGAGTGCGAGATGCCGATGGCCACGTCACCTCGGCGCAGGAGCGCCGCACTGGTGAGGGAGATGTGGGGGTCGTTCCACGCGAAGGCGACGACCCCGATGCGGTGCAGCTTCTGCTGGGCGTCGGCACCGACCGTCGCGCTGGCACCGACGCCGTAGATGTCGACGCGGGATGCCGTGGCGATCGCGTCGGCGGTGCGCTCGAGGGCGCCGCGGTCGAGCTGGGCGGCTGTCTCCTCGACGGCGCTCGCGTCGACGAAGGCGACCTTCGAGATGATGTCGTCGATCGAGTCGCCCTGGCGGATGTCGGTGTCGGCGAGGACGCGCGAGCGGGGCTGGGCCGACTCTGCCGCCAGGGCGAGCCGCAGCTGGGGGTAGCCCGGCAGACCGAGCCGCTTGCAGAAGCGCAGGACGGTGGTCTCCGAGGTGGAGGCCTGGACCGCGAGCTCGCTGATGGTCCTGGCCGAGGTGGCCTTGGCATCGGCGAGGACGCAGACGGCGACCCGGTCCTCGGCCGGTGACAGGGACGGCCGCAGACCCCGCAGGCGCACGAGGAGGCCGGCGGGCGACTCGGGGGTCTCGTCGCGCCGCGGGGGCTCGCCGGTCGAGGAAGAAGGCATTCCGTCAACCTAGTGGCGCCGGGCCCCACCTTCCTCCCTCACCTCCCGGACATGGTCGACGAGTCGCCGTCGTGTCCCCCCGTCGAGGCGGGCACACGGCCGGGGTCAGCCGCTCAGCGGCCTCGTCGCGCCGTCCCGAAGAGGCTGCGGGTGATCTCGCGGCCGAGCACCGTGCCCGCCGAGCGCACCATCGAGCGGAAGGCCGACGACGTCACCACCTGCTCGACCATCGACGGCTCCTGCTTCGCCGGGCGCGGGGCCGCGGGCGACGCCGGGCTCGGCGCGGGAGCCGGGGCGTCCTGGGCGGGGGGCACCGTCTCCAGCCTGGCGCGGAGCATCTCGTAGGCCGACTGCGGGTCGACCGCCGCGGCATACCGCTGCAGGGGGGAGGCGGCGACGATGCCCGTCAGCACGGCGTCGGGCGCCGGGGCCATGAGCGACAGGGGCGCCCGCATGCGCGTCCAGGCGACGGGGGTCGGGGCCCCCCTCTCCGACAGCACGGTCACGACGGCCTCACCGGTGCCGAGCGTCGTGAGCAGCTCGCCCAGGTCGTAGGTGCTCTTGGGGTAGGTGGACACCGCGGCCCTGAGGGCCCTGGCGTCGTCGGGCGTGAAGGCGCGCAGCGCGTGCTGCACCCGGTTGCCGAGCTGGGCGAGCACGTCGGCGGGCACGTCCTTGGGCGACTGCGTGACGAAGAAGATGCCGACGCCCTTCGAGCGGATGAGGCGCACGGTCTGCGAGATGGCGTCGAGGAAGTCCTTGCTCGCGTCGCTGAAGAGCAGGTGCGCCTCGTCGAAGAAGAAGACGAGCTTCGGCTGGTCGAGGTCACCGACCTCGGGCAGGTCATGGAAGAGGTCGGCGAGCATCCACATCAGGAAGGTCGAGAAGAGGGCGGGCCGGTCCTGCACCGCCGGCAGCTCGAGCGCCGTGATGACCCCCCGGCCGTCGGGCGCCGTGCGCAGCAGCTCGCCCGTGTCGAACTCGGTCTCGCCGAAGAACGCCTCGGCCCCCTGGTCGGCGAATCCGATGAGCTGACGCAGGATGACCCCCGCCGTGGCGGACGACAGCCCGCCGAGCTCCTTGAGGTCGGCCTTGCCCTCGGTGCTGGTGAGGAACTGCACGACCTCGCGCAGGTCCTTGAGGTCGACCAGTGGCAGCCCGTGCTTGTCGGCGTAGTGGAAGACGAGCCCGAGGCTCGACTCCTGGGTCGCGTTGAGGCCGAGCACCTTGCTCAGCAGCACGGGACCGAACGAGGTGACGGTCGCCCGTACGGGGATGCCGTTGCCCATCCCGCCGAGGGACAGGAGCTCGACGGGGAAGGCGGTGGCCTCCCACTCCTGACCGACGTCGGCGGCCCGCGCGCTGAGGCGGTCGCTGCTCACTCCCGGCACGGAGAGGCCCGACAGGTCGCCCTTGACGTCAGCCAGGAAGACGGGCACCCCCTGCGCCGACAGCTGCTCGGCCATCAGCTGCAGGGTCTTGGTCTTGCCCGTGCCGGTCGCCCCCGCCACGAGGCCGTGGCGGTTCAGCACGCCGAGCGGGATGCGCACCGGCGCCGCTGGGTAGGCCGTGCCGTCGAGCACGGCCGCGCCGAAGTCGAGCGAGGGGCCCGCGAACGCGTAGCCCGCCGCGATCTGCGCCACCTGGTCGGGCAGCGCGACGGTGTCCGCCGGGGTGGGTGTCGCGGCGTCCTGGGGGGTCGGCACCGGCGCGTCTTCGGGCGTGGACGAGGTGGGCGGCGTGGGCGCGTCAGTCACGATTGGAACTCTAGTCAGGAGGTCGGCCCGAGGGGGCCAGAAGGCGTCCCTAGACTGCGGCGGTGATCTTCAAGGCCGTCGGCGACTCGCGCCCCTACCCTGACCACGGCGTCGTCACCACGCGTGACTGGTCTGAGGTGGCTCCCCGGATGGTGCGCCTGCAGGACCTCGTCACGACCAAGCGCAACCTCGACCTCGACATGCTGCTCGCCGAGGACTCGACGTTCTACGGAGACCTGTTCGCCCACGTCGTCGACTGGCGCGGTGACCTCTACCTCGAGGACGGGCTCCATCGCGCGTTGCGGGCGGCCCTCCAGCAGCGAGCCACCCTCCACGCCCGCGTGCTCGTGCTTGACTGACCCCCAGAACAGGCGGGTGACCCCCGGCACCGCGAGAGGAGCGAGATGAGCTACGTCGTCGAGTCGGCGTCGTCCCGACGAGCCCGGCGACGGCGCCGGACGGCCATCACGCTGCTCGTCGTCGTGGCGATGCTCGCCGGAGCCTTCTACGTCGCGTCGTCCTACGCGCGGAACAGGACCGCCGTCCCGCAGGCGGCCTCGTGCCCGACGACGAGCGCGACCGCCAGCGGGACCGGCAAGGCGAAGACGCCGACGAAGACCCCCGCCAAGCCCACCGCGAAGGCCCCCCTGCCGAGCCAGGTGACGGTCAACGTCTACAACGCGACCGGCCGCGGCGGGCTGGCGGGCGACACGGCCAGGACGGTCCGGGCTCGCGGTTTCATCGTCGGCGCAGTCGCCAACGACCCCCTGAAGAAGCCGATCGCCGGCACGGGAGAGCTGCGCTACGGCCCGACCGGCCGCGCGGCAGCCACCGTCGCGCACTCGCTGCTGCCCAGCGCCAAGACGGTGCTCGACGGCCGGACCGACGCCTCGGTGGACCTCGTGCTCGGCACCGCCTTCACGGCGCTCGCCCCTCCTGCCGCGAGCCTGACACCCGGCTGCTGAGCCGTACGGCTGGCTCCTGCAGTCGAATGGCGCCGACGCCGGTGCGCCCGCTGTCCTCCCCTGGCGACGCGACGAGACCGACCGCAGGTGGCGCAGGTGGCGTCGGGACCTGCCTCGGGACCTGCCTCGGGACTTGCCTTGGACGAGGTCACGCAGGTGCGCGCGACGCGACGACCTCGACGGCGAACTCGTAGCCCTGCACGCCGCAGCCGACGATCACCGCGGCGGCGATGTCACTGAGGAAGGAGTGGTGGCGGAAGGGCTCGCGGGCGTGCACGTTGCTGAGGTGCACCTCGACCACGGGGCCCTGCGCGAGCACGAGCGCATCGCGCAGGGCGACCGACGTGTGAGTGTAGGCGCCCGCGTTGACGACGATGCCGGCGCTTGTGCGCAGCTCCTGGGCCCAGGTGACGAGCTCGCCCTCGTGGTTGCTCTGCCGCGCGTCCACGGCGAACCCCAGCGCGTCGGCCCGCTCGCGACAACGGCGCTCGACGTCGGCCAGGGTCTCGGTGCCGTAGAGCTCGGGCTGCCGCGTGCCGAGGAGGTTGAGGTTGGGGCCGTTCAGCACGGCGATCACGGGCCTGGACACGCGAGGAAGCCTAGCCGCGTCGGGGGCTCCCGCCCGGACGTCGTCGTGCGACACGACGATGATGGGGCAGGTGACCACACCCTCACCGCTCGACATCGCCTCCTGGCGACGCGAGGTCCATGCCCTCTACGCCGCGGTCCGAGCCGAGGCCGACCCCGCCACCGCCCACGCGGCGTGGGTGGCGGGACGGTCGGCTCTCTTCGAGACCCATCCCGCCTCGGCCCGGCAGCCCGGGCAGGAGCTGCGGCATGCGGCATACGACCCGGCGTTCCGGTTCGTGCTGCCGATCGGGCCCGCACCGGCGCGACCGTGGGCGCCGCAGACCGGCAGCGACGGCGCCGTGCCCTTCGAGCGGATCGGGCGGCTCGAGCTGCCGGGACTGGGGTCGCTCGACGTGTGGTGGCTGGCGTCCTACGGCGGCGGGGTGTTCGTGCCGCTGCGCGACGCGACGGCAGGACGGTCGACGTACGGCGCCGGTCGCTACCTGCTCGACACCGTCAAGGGCGCCGACCTCGGGCGTAGCGGCGACGGGCCGCAAGAGTGGGTGGTGGACCTCAACTTCGCCTACCACCCCTCGTGCGCCTACGACCCGGCCTGGGCCTGCCCCCTCGCGCCGGCAGGCAACCGCCTGACGTCCGAGGTGCCCGTCGGCGAGCTCCTGCCGACCCCCGCCACCTGACCGCCCGGCCGGCACACGGCGTCACCGGATCGTGTAGCCCCCGTCGACGACGAGGTCGGCTCCGTTGACCATGTCGGACCCGTTCGAGCTGAGGAAGAGCACCGCGGCGGCGATCTCCTGGGGAAGCGCGAAGCGACCGGTGGGGATCTGGGCCTTGTGCGCCTCACCCTTCGCCCCGGCCCAGGCCTTGCGCCCGAGGTCCGTGAGCACCACGGTCGGTGACACGCTGTTGACCGTCACGCCCCGGCCGGCCCACTCGGAGGCCAGGACCTTGGTGAGGCCGAGGACCGCGAACTTCGAGGCGCAGTAGGCGACGTGCTCGTCGAGGGCCACGCTCGCGGCCTGGGAGGCGAGGTTGACGATCTTCCCGTGGCCGGCGGCCAGCATGTGGCGCCCGACCGCCTGGCTGACGAGGAAGGTACCGGTGACGTTGACGGCGAGGGTCTTCGTGAAGGCCTCCGGCGACAGCTCCTCGGCGGGACCGAGCAGCGCGATGCCCGCGCTGTTGACGAGTACGTCGACCCGCCCGTATGCCGCCACCACCTCTCCCACCGCCGCGTTCACCGACTCGGGGTCGGAGACGTCGCAGGCGAAGCCTCGCTGGTCACCTCCGAGACCGGCCGCCGCGGCCTGCGCCGCCGGGCCGTCGAGGTCGAGCAGGGCCACGCGCGCACCCCGGGCCACGAAGGCCTCCGCCACCGCGTAGCCGATGCCGGAGGCGCCTCCGGTGATGACGGCGACCCGGTCGTCGACCCCGAAAGTGAAGTCGATGGTCTGGGGCTCAGTGGTCATGGTGGGACTCCTCGAGGACAGAGCGGATGATCGTGGTGGCGGGTGAGGGGTGACCGTCTCGGGCGAGCTCCTCGTCGTCCTTGATCGTCTGCGCGCGGTCGGCCGGCCCGAGCTCGTCCTCGTAGGACGAGAGGGCGGCGACCTTGTAGGCCGAGCCCGACGCGCTGTCGAAGTGGTAGCCCAGCCACTCGCTCGCGAGGCGGCGCGCGAGCTCCACCCCGACCACCCGCTGGCCGAAGCAGAGCACCTGGGCGTCGTTGCTGAGCACCGACCGCTCCACGGAGAAGCTGTCGTGGGCCGTAACGGCCCGGATGCCGTGAACCTTGTTGGCGCTGATGGCCACCCCCAACCCGGTGCCGCACACGAGCAGGGCCCGGTCGGCCTCACCGGCGGCCACGAGCCGGGCCGCGGCCACAGCGACGTGGGGGTAGGCCGTGCTGTCGTCGGGAGCCACGCCGACGTCGACGACCTGGGCGACCCGCGGATCGGCCTCGAGGTCGGCCTTGAGGACGGTCTTGTACTCGAGACCCGCCTCGTCGGAGCCGACGACCACCCGCCACCCGGGCACCCGCCCGGTCGGGGTGGTCACCGCACACCCGAGCGGGAGGCGTGGACGACGTCGGCGAGGGCCCGCACGACCAGCGCGAAGGACGTGGCACCGGCGTCAGGGGTCCCGATGCTCCGGGCGGCGAGAGGCCGCGCTCGACCGAGCCGTGGCGAGAGGGGCGCGGTGGCCTCTGCGGCTGCCGACGCCGCGACTGCCGCGGCCTCCCAGGCCGTCGCCAGCGACACACCGGCGTCGACCTGCTGGCGCAGACCTGCCGCGAAGGGGGCGAAGGCGTCGACCATCGTCTTGTCTCCCACCTGCGCCCCCCCGAGGCGCTGGAGCGTGAGGAGTCCGGACTCGACACCGTCCACCACCACGGCGTCGGTCGGCGGGAGGTCGTTGCCCCACACTGCCCCCACGGCGCAGAGGACCGCACCCCACAGCACTCCCGAGGTGCCCCCGGCCTGGGCGGCGAAGGCGTCACCGGCCTCGGTCAGCGTCGAGCCCGCCCCGGCCCCCGCCTCGACGGCCCGTCGGGC